>JAPPGV010000072.1 GCA_028821235.1 bacterium | reverse complement strand
AGGGTGGGGAAATTCGCTGACCAACTCTGGGGAATTTCGCTGATCGCCATCATCTCTGAACCCGATGATGGCATCCTGAAGCTCCGCATACGCGGAACAATGCGGCCATCCGAGGCTCACCGCCTGCGGAGCGAACGGATCCAACCCCCCAGGATCGGTTCCTTCTGAATCGGCTCCGCAGCCCACCAAAGAAACAACTAGCACAAGAGCCGCGGACAGGTTGATGTAACGCACCTTGGTGGTCCCTCCGGTCGGTGAGTCAGGCCTTAGTTGCCACCAAATGCCTATACAGCAGCCAGACCGGACGGGACCATGCGCAACGGCCTGATCCCGTTTTCTGGCTGCTTAAGAACACCCTCCTACCAAAGTGATAGGTGAGGTTCGGCATTTGGTGGCTGCTCGGCACCATAGCACCGCCCCGACACAGCACACCTGGCCGTAGACCACTATCCGCTACACGCCAAGTTACGGTGGGGTCTTATGTGCTCTGCACGGTCTGCGCCGGCTACGTGGCCGAGCGCGACTTGGTGGTGATCGGGGATGTCTTGGCGACGTCGTGAACCATCCGCCCTGGTACCACAACCTAGAAAGGTGTTCGCCCAAGACCGGGAACGGGTCTCACGGCCGGCTGAGGCCCCCGTGAGAGACACGGCTCGCCCGCTGCGTCATGCCGTGCCCGAAGCCAGGAGCCCCCGCAGCGCCTAGAGAGCACACCCATGGTCCTGCGAGGTCGCCGCGCTAGCGCAAACGTGCCGAGACGACCCCTCTCATGGGTGATACGCAGTGTCCGTGTCCTGCTCCCCGCCCTTGGAGGGGCGGGGTGTGGCTGTACCCGGTGGGTGTGCCACTGTTCCGCCCCTCCCTTGGGTGTCGGTGCGATGCTTAGCTCTGGTTAGCTCTGCGATGCCGCGCCGAGCCCAGCAATGCGAGGCTCAGCTACGCCAAGTCTTCCCAGGCCTCTTCCGGGTTCTATGGGAGGGCTTGTATGCTCTCGACCTCGAAACGTCCGAACTGTCCCGACTTCTCGGGCCGCCAGTTCCCCACCCCGAGGCGGCGTCCCCCTATGTCCAACCAGGTCAGTAGCTGTTCCTGATCTACCAGTTCGGGATCCACGTCGACTCGTATCGTGGCCGCCCACTCATCGAACCGGGCCCGGGTGCGAAGGACCCTGCCAGCTCCCCTCACCCGCACCCCGACAGTGAACTGGGCGGTGCGGGCCAACTCGGTGGCAGTGGTACCAAGGCGGCGGTCGTAGTCGAACTCCTCCACCTCCTCCACCACGAGACCCTCCCGCACCTGGGGGCCCTGTCTCAGCTTGCGGGCGGCTGACTCGATGTTCTTCCGAAACGCTGCCGCAGGGAGAGTAGGCGCTCCATCCTCGTCGAGGTAAAGAGAGACGAGACACTCCAGCTCGCGCAATCGGATGTCGTCGGCGACGGTCCGGTTGCTTCCCCGTTTCTTGGTGATCTGCGCCTTTTCGATGTTGGCAGGCGACCGGGTGTCCAATCCGGCCGCTCCGTTATCAACGATGATCGGGCTAACCCCCCGTACTCTGATCCTGTACCGCATCCGGCGATCACCTCCTTGAACCGGGCTGAGAACTCGAACACGCTGCCCCCAACCCGGACAAACCGACGCAACGTGGTAGCCACCTCATGGCACACCCGACACAAACCCACCAGATCCCCCACCTCAACCTTGCGCCGACCGCAACACCCCACAGAACTACCGCACGGATACACCACCGGGCTGTGATGCACCTCCACAGCCGCGGAGATGCCACAGAACGAACAATCCCCGCCGTTGCGGGCCAACACCCGCCGGCGCAGCTTCCGATAAACCGCCCCGTACGGGTCCCCACAATGCCTTCCCACCCGGGGCGGGTCTCCTGCCGATATGTCCATCAAGGGGGCACCTCCCGAACACACACCGTACCGTACATACTTACAGTACCATAAGCTAGTACGGCACCGTGGGCAAGTGAGGTAGACACACACCAGGTACCATCGGAGACGACGCCACCCCGGGCCGCCGTGTGAACCCCGAACACCCAGACCACAACGACCGGTACCGGCGGGTCCGCCAAGCCTGGGACACCTACCAGGCCGTCGAACAAGCCCGCGCCGACGCCTCCGCCGAGCTAAACGCCGAACTCGCCACCGCCCGCAATGAAGGAGTCACCATGTACCGCATGGCGAAGTGGCTCGGAATAACCGAACGAGCAATCAAGGTACGACTCCAAACACACGACCGAACCAGCAACCCATCACCACCCACCGACTAACCCAACCTGACCCAGGTCTCCGCCTACCCGAATAGGCCGCGTGTGGTCAAGCCGCTCTAGCGGTGCCACGGCATTTGGCCGGACGATTCCTTCGACGACGACCACGCGGGGGCGTCCCCTTCCGCGCACGTGCGGGGCGGCTAAGGATGAGGGCTGGTCCAAGTCTGAGTTTGTTCGAGCTTGGAAGGCTGCCGGGTCTCCGAGCCGTTACGACCGTGACGGTGACGGCGACCCCTGCGAAAGTCTCTAGACGCTGGCGCCTTTGACGCCGTGGTATAGCTCCCATTCGGGCCAGTCGCGTGGTGGCCAGTCATCCAGGGGCAGCAACCGTGCCGCTAGTTGGCTGAGTTTAGCGGTGAGCCGCCAGTAGGTAAGTCGCTTCCCGACTAGGCCCCGAGCGACTGCGGCCATCTGGTCGGTGGTGGACTGTCGTCGGGTGTTGTGCCGTCCTGCGAACTCGTTCACGTACCGTTGTAGGTGTTTGGGGCTCATGTGGTGGTAGGTGCCGTAGTAGGGGGACGGGTCCGGGTAGCTTCCCCATGCCCGGACCACCCGACGCCTCAGGCACTCCCGCAATGCCAGTTTCGGACTCCGATGGCGCACTTGCAGTTCCTTAGAACGCGAAAAAGAACGCGAAAAAAACCGTGCCAGCGCATATCCACAACCCTGTGGACAACAGCCCTAGTTCGGTAAACTGCTAGCCGAGAAAGTCAAGACCCGCCTGTTGCCGCAGACGGGTCGGGGCTTACACGTTCAGATTTCACGATCACAGGAGGTGACCTGTGTGTCCTTATCCTAACACGTCCACGGCGACTTTGGGCGACTCCCGACCGTTCGTAGACCCAATAGTGGCGCGCATGGTCGACGATCAGTTCCGTTACCACCAAGCAAGGTACCCATGGGAACTCGAACCCACCGGCGTGCTCTACCGAAAACGGAGCGCCGGGGCCACAGCAGCGCCTCGGCGTCCCACCCGACCCATCCCGACGGTGTCGTGGAAACTGGAAGTCTTCGAGGATGACGCGGTAGCCGTGCTCACCTGGAATGAAGGGTGAGTCGTGGTCGCGTATTCACCGCGGTAGGCGTGGTCGCGGGCATGACGGGTTTTCTACTGATCGGGAACCACCAGTGGGAGGTCGGGCTGGTCGCACTATCAGTAGCAGGCGCCGCCTTCGCTTTGAGCCCTAAGCGCTAACAGCAGCTTCGGCACTCACGTATATAACTCCCAAAGAAAGCCCGTCGACAACACGTACTAGACCTCGATGGATCAGCGAGGACCCGCCCGTGTCCGCTTGTTCGGGGCGGGTGAGGCCGTCGGGCAGCTACTCGCGCACCATCATCACCTTCCACTGACATTGGGGCGTGTGGTTCCGATCCGGCCCGTCATGTCCGGTGGGTCGGCTAGGTGACGACTCGTAGGTCTCCCTTGCGGTCGCGTTCCACTACGGCAACGCCTTGTACCCGATCAGGGGTGTTGAGCGGTTTGGCCAGGCATAGGACCTGGGTGGGGCCGATGCGGGCTCGGTGGTCGTGGTGCATGTGACCGCAGGCATGGATCCGGGGTCGTATCGCTTCGGTTAGTTGACGCACCGCCGGGTCGCCTACCGGTTTGCCGTCGCGGTTGGTGCCCACTCCCGACGGCCAGTCATGCGTCAACAGCACATCGACACGTCCATGGTGGCGTCGGGCCACACGGGAGAGTCGTTCCACTTCGGACCGGTGCCAGTAGATCCGCTGCTTGGGGTCGTTGCGTTTCAGTTCTGGGGTGTCGCTGTATTTGCGCGAGTAGATACCCGACAAGAACCCGACGTTCACGTCGGCTACTTTGCTAACACCGTAGCGGCCCAGCCACCACACTCCCGGTGCCCATTCCCCTGCCCCGGCTTGGTCCAACGCGGGATAGGGGTCGTGGTTTCCCCCGATGAAGTACAGGGGCGCGCCCAGGCTGATGTCACCGGCTGCTACCCGTGGGAAGTCGCCCACCTTGCGGTAGCGGGGCGGTCCCACCACCCCAAGATGATCTTCGTACCCTCGGTTGGGTTCCACGTCCCCCACGGCGAGTATGAAATCAAGCTGGCCCCACTTGTCGCGGACCCTCTCTAGGGCGTCTGCGAGGTCTTCGAACCTGCCGTGGATGTCGCCCACAACGGCGAATCTGGTTCCCATGATCTTTCCAGCCTAGGACTAGTGAATCTGGTAGTCGGACAAGCGGCGAGAGTCCGTCACCCCTGGCGGGAGCCGATTGGGATCCGACGGGGTGCCACATCGCATGTTGACAGTGCCGCCGGCAACGCAAGCCGGGCATCATGCCCGACCACCCCCGAAACCCGGTCGCACATCCCCGACCGGGGACATACGTCCCACCACCCCCCTGGGACATGTGTCCCCATTTTAATGAAAACTTGACTCATCTTTCAACGTTGGTTGACGGCCTAGGTTCGGGACATGTGTCCCACTGCGATCCGGGACCACTGGTACGTGGGTCACCAGCGCTGGGTCCAGACATTCGGCTTTTGGATGCCTTGATCCGGATGATCCATCTCCCCCCCCTCGCGGGGTGTGGTTCATTTCGTGTTCGTAGCTGACGGCCTAGCGAACACCGGCGTGTCCGGGTGGGCAGCGTCTGGCTGAATCCCCATCACGGGTCGGGGTCGGTTCCGCTACATTCCGGGCATCGATCAACTCGGGTTGAGACTCCCTCTGGATGCTACGGGGAAGGACCAAGGTGTCGAGACGAAGAAAGAAGAAACGCCGGCGGCGACCCGCCCCGGCTCGGAGGCCACAGCCTGCCCCGCCGAGGCTGTCTAGTGCCGGGGTTGAGGGTTCGGCGGCAACAGGGCCTGTACTGGCCTATGACCGGACCGCGGCTCAGCCGTCGCTGTTCGCTGACGCGGCATCGGCTGCGGGTGGGCAGTGTTTGGTGGGCGACGGCGTAGTCGAGCCTCATGTAGCAGACCAGGCTCGGGTTTCTGCGGTCGGGGCTGGGCTTGTCGCCGAAGCCGCCGCTGAGCGGCGCCGCGCGCAGGCCGCCCTAGCGGAGGCTAACCAGAAGCTACGCCGAGCCGTGGCTTCGTATCGCACCGAGGGTGCCACTCTCAGAGAGCTGGGAGAGCTGATGGGAGTATCGGCCCAGGCCGTGCACAAAGACTGGCTCCCCGCGTCGCCGCCCGGCACCGAAACCTGAACGGTTACCCCGTCCGACACGCTGACCACCACACCTCAACACCCTCGCCCGCCGGCCTGTGTCCCCTGGTGGGGGCCAATACTCGAGACGTCCACACCCTCTAACCGCAAGGCCATGGAGCCGTCAGACCCCGGGGGGATCGCGGCCCACTCTGCCCGAGAACCCGACAACCCACCAGAGGCACACGGGAGGAGCGCTAGTTCGAGCAGTACCGCAACACCAGCGCCAACAGAACAGTCGCTAAGCCAGACGAGGAGAACAAGACCCGGGGAAGAACACAGGTCTTCGGATGGTGCGACCGAGAGGGACACGTGTCGCGAAACCGAAGGCTGTCAATGAGGGTTGAAAGGAGAGCCAAGTTTTCATTTAGAAATGCGGAGCCCGATCCGGACATCTGTCCCGCCACAACAACGGGCCCCGCAGCCGGCCGGACTCGCCGGCGGCCCCCACCGCACCACCAGAGGCCTTCTCGCTTGTTGAGCCGCCGCGAAAGCCCAGTTCAGAGGGATGCGCGACCGCATGCGCGACCGGTCGCGGTTGAGCGCGACCGCGACCAGCCCTCACACGCCCACAAGGGGCACACCGTTCCCTCACTGGGACGTATGTCCCCCGGGTGACGTAGCGGGCGGACACACATCCCACCGCCCCGTCAAACCACCCGAGAGGCTCGCCAACTGGCTACCCGAACCTCTCGGCCGTCGTCGGGAAGCGTCTACGTATCGCGCCGCGGTGGGAGACTCGGGTCAGACGCAAGCGCAACCGCAAAGGGGGGAAGCGCGACCGCGGAAGGGGGATGCGCGACCGGATGCGCGACCGCTGGGGGGTGGATGCGCGACCGGTCGCGCTTGAGCGCGACTCCGAGGGGGTGGATCCGCGACCGGGTTGGCGGGTCCTGTGGGTATGTTCGATAGCAACAAGAGGCCCCTTGACGATCCCATCGGACACAAGACAGATAGCGGGCCGGCACTAGGACCGGCGACAAGAGAGGAGATTGCGGGATGAGGAACCAAACCGACAACAGCAGGCCGGGTGGCACTCGTCGACGGTCAGCGGTGCCGCCTCTTAGGGGTAGGCGGATGATGAGAATGCCCGAAGTCATAGACATCACCGGGCTGAGCAGAACCACGATCTGGCGTCGGGAACGGGACGGGTCGTTCCCCCAACCTATCCGTCTTGGTGGGGAACACACCCGGGCGGTGGGCTGGCGGGAACAGGACATCTACGACTGGATCGACAACCTATCCCCCACAGCGTGACCACCCCACCCGAACAACAGCAACTCGCACGTCCCGGAGTCGTTTCCTTCTGGCTGGGTTTTCGTTCCGATCGGTGCCGGGCACGCCGACTGGTGGTACCGATCAAGCCAACACGACCAAAAGAATGGAGTCAACTAGGCAGGCCGCTCGCTTCTCGTGGAGTCCGTAGAGGAGGCGGTAGTGGTGGAACGCCTCGTCAGCACCGCCGCTTCCTCGACAACCGAACCGCTCTTGGCGGCTGGGTACGCCTGCTTGATCGCTGCGGGGAGGTTGTTCAGTCGGACTCCCATGTCTTGGGCGGCTCGAACGGCTCGAAACCAAGCTTCGGGCACCACCACGCAGGGAGCAGGTAGTCGACGAGTTCGTACTGGGGTAGCCGCACGGGGCTCTCCCACACCGGCGTAGGCCACCGCCGTTCCCGCCATCCGAGCACAAACGGGCCCCGACCGCCTGCCGGCGCCGCCGCGGCGAGAGCCTCGCCGAGATCGGGGCGCTCTCCCACATCGGCGAGGTAGCCGGTCTTCATCCACACCGCCCGAGGCCATCCTTCCAACTCGGCCAGCAGCAGATCAAACTCGAGGTTCTCACACACCGCCCACAACCACTCCTGCACGTCCTCCCAGCAGATACGCGACGGTCGGGCTGCGAGGTAGCAGAGCAACGTTTCAGGCTTCCACATCGGCAGCCCCAAGAACTCGTCAAAGCCGATCTGCGGAGCCCACCGGTGAACGCCGTAGTCGGACAGACAACGGGGAACCTTGACCCCCGGAGGCATACCGATAGCCGACCCGACAGGCCGCCACAGCCAGTTATGGAGCATGGCCACCGTCTTGCCCGCGATACACGCCGGCGTGTCGGGCCGCACCCGCATCCGAGCGTGGAGCTCCAAATACCCCGGAGCCCTAGGAGCGCCCAACCGGACCCCCGCGAACCCCCACACACCACGAGTACGCATAGAGAACAACCACCCCGCCTCCCGCAACGCCCTGGCGGTGCTCTGCGGAGCCCGACCGGGAAGCAGCTCGGCCAGATCCCCCAGAGTGACTATTACCCGGTCCTGCTCCCGCAAGGTATTGACCACCCCCACGAGCGCGCCCCTCACCGGCCGCGTGTCCGGGGTGTTCACCAGGTCAGGTAGCAGATCGGCGGTCATGGTGCTCATCGCCCCATCGTACCGAGGGTTATCACATCCGCTGTGATGAGCGGGTGCAGGTAAACGGGATAACCCGCAGCCCGCGGGCCAGACACACGTCGGCTAGCCCAGCAGGGATCGGGGTTCGCCGGAACTCGGATCCGCGCGAGCTGTGCGGATTATCTGCAGATGACCGCCTGGATGGTTCTCACAGCCCGACGCCAGTGCCGATCTTCACGTCGAGGAGCATCCACATCTGGTAGACGACCACGACCAGCATCGTCGGCAGGACTATGGCGGCGGACAGGACTACCACGGCCGTGGTTTCTCGGAGCCAGTCCCACTTCCCCGACGTTGGCGCCACAGCGTGCACTAAACAGCCGATGTAGACCCACATCACTAGTGCCATCCCGCCCGCCACTACGAGCAGCGGGGCCACCACGAGTTGCCCGGCCAGGCCCTCTTGGCGAAGGGCACGCCAGGCCGCTGCATCGACGGTCCCGATCAGCACAGCGAGGGCCACCATCACGGTGGCCGCCACAGCCGAGGTCACAGACACAACAAGGTGGCGGTGGGTACGAAGCTGAGCGTCGGCATGCTCTCGTATCCGTGTCCACTCAACAAGCAAGGTGGGCAGCGCGGCGAGAGTTACGGGGACTGCGACCACCGGGACGTACCAGGTGCCGTACCGGTCGGCGCTGCCGATGGCCACCACCGCCGCAACGTAACTTGTCGCGAACACCACCCGCGGCCAGTAGTGCCGCCCAAGCATGTGCCGAAGCATCGCCCAGCCGCTTAGCGGTAGCCGCTCCTCCAACACCCCCGGTTGCGCCATTGCGGGCTCTGCCAAGTCGCCGCAACCCTTTGAGCACACCTGTGGTGTGTGGGACCGGGGACGTGTCGGCCCCGCCCGCGCGAGGTATCGCCTGCCGCGGCGCGTCACCTCGCACCGAGCCTAAGGCGGGCTCCGGCATCTGCTCCCGTGTCGGGTTCGGGTGTGTCGTACCGAAACACTCGAGTGTCGGGTTCCTCGCCTTCAGTCAGCACCTTGTGTGTCCTAGCCGAACGGGCCACCGCCGAAGGCGCTACCCGCTAGTCCTGTGCCCAGAGGTCGTTGACGACTCGGTTGATGGCTGGTTGGCCGCCCTCGGGCGCTGTGGGGGCCTGTGGTGATTGTACCGGTCGGGAAACTCGGGAAGGTCAAGGTGGCAGCGCCGTTGGTGTCTGGGAGGGTTCTATAGGAGCCTAAGGTCCGGTCGGTCTCCTCAAGCGAACGCTTGGCGAATGCGAATCATGGCGACGTTTCCCCGGTAGTGAGACGAACAATGTGGCGAGACCGCTCAGCCAACCGCACGACCGTGTACATCTCTTTGGCACAGCGCGCCATAACCCAAACCTCGTCGAAGCAGCCCAACGTAAGGCCGTTGACGGACTCAAAAGAGTAAGGCGGGCTGGTCTTGGGACCGAAGTGGTCGTTCAACTGCCAGGCCGAGTGTCCGCCGTCCAATCCCACGGCCAACCATTTGAGGTCTGGTGCGTCAGCCAACTGGTCCTTGCCCGTCTTGATGTCGATGCGCTCTTGAATCGCGGTGCGCAGCGCCTCATGGTCGCCCCAGGCGACACCGCCGCCCACGTTCCCGTGTGTGTAGACCATGCCATGGGGGGCTGGCTCAGGCGGCTTGACCACACTCACCCGCCGCGCTACGAAGGGATCGTCGAAATGGTCGATCAGAAGCTTCGGGTTCCAGAAGCCAGATTGCTCCGCCCAAAGAGGCAGCCACTCCTCGAAGCGCATACCAGCCCGCGCTTCGATCCAAACCCAATCCGCCCGTTCGTAGACAACTCTCCACACGTCAACCAAGCGACGGTTGGCGATGTCGACCATTTCTTCGGGCGTGGCACCAGTGGCTTCCACGTCAGCGAGTACAGGGATCAGCGCATCAACTAGCTGCCGGACCGGTCTTCGTCTGTTGGCTTCCGGTTCCGGATCGCTCACGAGCACGGTCCACTTGTAGGTGAGACGATCGTCGAGCCACTCAGGGCCCGGCCTGTCACCTATCTGAGACCAGAAGCTGTTTCCATACTGATCGGTACGCACAGTCGCCTCGATGTCGGCAACCCGTCCATTTCCCAGCATCATCCGCCACTCGCCGTAGGGGTGAATGCACTCGATACGTAGCGGAACCAAGATTGAAGCAATGGTGTCGCGGGCCACCCGTTCCACAATCTGCGCCAAGCCGCTCATGCCAGCGAAGCTAACACCGATTTCTCGGCTCGTGCGTAGAACAACTGACCCCTCCCGGGCTGGTTCCTAGTTTGGTGCGGGATAGTCGTGCTACCTACACAGAAGCGCGCAACGCAAGGCACACAACGCCGCGGTCCTCTGCCTCGCCCGCCGACACCGCAACATCATCCTCGCCGTGCTCGAAACCCAAACCCCCCTACCAACCCACCAACCCGAAAACCCCACGCGGCTTGACAACAAGACACGCACCCCCACCCGGTTCGAGGGTGCAGTCGGTCTCCGGTTCTCGTCACATCCTCGGAGGCTGTCCCCGCCTGACGCGTCGGGCCTCTTCCGCGGCCGTGGGTGCAAGGTGGTGCGACGAGGAGGATACGTTGGTGGTCGAACACGACGGTTACCTCAAGTTGCCCCACCGAAGCTTTTCTACTACCGCCCGGACCGTCCACACCAGGTGATCGTCGGTTCTCTCCCTAGCTACGACGGCCGGTTAGGCTCTCCCGAGTCGCGGGCGAACTCGGGTTGGGTCTTCTCTCGTAGTCGGCGTAGCTCGCCGAGGTTGTGAGCGGCGAGCTCGTCCCACGCCGCCTGTTCGAGAACATCAACACGGGCGCGGCGTTCGGGGTCGTTATCTATGTGGGCGACCAGTTCGCTGAACTTGCGAGTGCCCATCGGTGTCTCCTCTACTTCCACCAGCATAGAGCAGACTGGAAAAGGGCCATCGGACGGTACGACCATGACCGGTCGAGAAATGGTGTGTGGGTGCTAGGGGGTATGGAGTTGCCCACTTTGGACCGGACTGGCGGGTCCGGTCGGTGAACACCAAGGAGGTGAAGGAAGGTGCCATCGAACCCGCGTTCCGCTCCAACGGGTGCTTCAGCTGGGGACGGACCTCACGACACGACCACCGTGGGTCGCCTCGATCCAATCCGGCACATCGCCTGCAAAAGGGAAGTGAGCTCCTGGGAACCGGCTGCTAGGTAGCGTTACCTATGGTCGGGTGACAGGAGCGCCCGATTGTCGCCTTCTCTGCTTTCGCCGGGTCCTGTGGCCACTTCCTCTCCGATGTCGGCACAAGCCGCGCTTAGGGTCCCCCGGCTTCTAGGGCAGAGTCGTCCTCATCGTCGTCCCACTACGGGAGCCAGTCCGGAGTGCCTTTGTCAAGCAGCCGATGATGAGAACCAGACCCGGTGGTAGCCACAGATCTCGGCCAGCGGCCGCCGCCGCACCATCCGGCCATACGGGGTGTTGAAACGCCCAGCGAGCAGCATCACATGCTCGGTAGCCTGGTGACCAAGCACCCAATCAGGTAGTGGCATCTGTGCCCGGTCCACCAGGCCGTGTACGACAACAGCGATCGCTGCCAACAACACCGGATCGTCACCCTCGTACTGTTGCGGCTCGATGATGAGAGAGCCAGGGTCGTCGGCGGTTTCCAGTTGGCGATGAGCTGCAGGAGGGGGACTCGGTAGGGGCCTCTCGGGTCGGCCGATGCTATTCGGCGCTTAGTCCCATCCCCAGGTCTTGGGTGGCTCGAACGGCTCGAAGCCGAGTTTCGGGTGCCATCGTCTCGGGAGGAGGTGGTCGATGATCTCGTACTTGGGTACCCACACTGGGGTTTCCCACACCGACGTCGGCCAGTGCTGTTCCCGCCAACCGAGTAGATAGGGACCGCGGGCGTTGGTCGGCGCCGCCCCGGCGAGAGCTTCGCCGAGGTCGGGACGCTCTCCCACATCAGCGAGGTAGCCGGTCTTCATCCACACCGCCCGAGGCTTTCCCTCCAGCTCGGCCAGCAGCAGATCGAGCTCGAGGTGTTCGCACACCGCCCACAGCCATTGCTTGATGTCTTCCCAACTGATCCGCGACGGTCGTGCAGCCATGTAGCAGAGCAGCGTCTCGGGCTTCCACATCGGCAGCCCCAAGAACTCGTCCAAGCCGATCTGAGGGTCCCACCGGTGAACGGCGAAGTCGGACAGACAGCGGGGGACCTTGGCGCCGGGGGGCATACCGATGTCCGACTCGACGGGCCGCCACAGCCAGTTATGGAGCATGGCCACGGTCTTGCCGGCAATGCACGCCGGCGTGTCGGGCCGCACCCGCATCCGGGCGTGGAGCTCCAAATACCCTGGCGCCCGTGGGGCGCCCAGCCGGGACCCGGAGAACCCCCACACACCGCGGGTCCGCATCGGGAACAGCCACCCCGCCTCCCGCAGCGCCCTAGCGGTACTCTGCGGAGCCCGGCCGGGCAGCAACTCGGCCAGATCACCCAGAGTGACTATCACCCGGTCCTCCTCCCGCAAGGTATTGACCACGCCAGCCAGCGGACCCCGCACCGGTCGGGTGTCCGGGAAGTCAACCAGATCAGGATGCAGCGCTACAGCCGCTGCAGTAACCATGGGCAGCATCGTAGAGACCCGCTGTCACAACCCACACCACCACCCACCCGGTCACCTACCAACCGCCGCAACACCTTGGTGGTTGTGTACGGCTAGGTGGCTGCGGGTATCAACTTGGGTACATCGACACCCACACGGCCGAGTAGGTGGGTGTCGGCGCCGAGGGTGTCTTGGCACATCACGAGGGACACGTTCACCTCGAACGAGTACCGGTGCTGGTCGACCTGGAGGATGGCACCCAGCTGGGGCCGGTCACAGCCCACCGATAGCTGCTGGTAGCTATCCCAGTATGGGGCATGTGTCGGAACCCACGGGGCGGGAAGCACTTCGTTCCACAGCTCGTGCGGTGGATATGCGGCTTCGCAGGCGTCCAGGAGCCTGGCAGGGTCGGTAGCCCATACCCGTTTCAGTTTCCATGCGATGGTTTGCTGCACCCGCCCAACGTTATGTGCCACATGCTGTTCCCAGCCGAAGATCAGCAGCTCCCACATCGCGGTCACATAGGAGGCCACGTCCCCGACGTCGCCCACAACCTCTCGGGCGGGTGAGTAGCCGAACACCGGGAGTCGAACAAGTTCACGCTCCCCGCAGAACCACGCCCGCACAACAAGGCTATCCGCCCCCTTCCGCTCGCCCTCGAAGGTCAACACCATGCTGTCCAACACTTGGGGATCAACCTCGATCCGCTCGCGCACCCGAACGATGAACGCGGCCTCCAACACCCCCACCTGACCGCTACCAGGCCGGGCCAGAAGCGGGTACGAAGTCAGATCAGGCGGATCCCCCAGCGGCGCTCGGTCTGACAGGATGCTCAGTTCATACATACGAGGCTCAGCCTCCCCTCACTCGGTCCACCCACAACTCGCGGCGACGCCCTCTCTCACGTCACCCGGACGTCGCATCCTCCTCGGACGGCGGTCCGGTTCGATCTTCACTTGAACCACAGCCTCTCACACGGCGGCATCGCACACGGCCACTCGCTGCGATGAGGACAAGCTGGTTCTGTTTCAACCAGCGGCCAAGGGTGCAGCAGCCGGTACCGCTCCCCTCCAACCAACAACTCGTCGGCACGGTTCCGCATATCGGCCAGGTCACGCTCGTAATAGATGCTCCTGGTCCTCGCCTGCCAATACCGCTCAGCCGAACAGAAATCGAGGAGCCGGTCGTAACGGTTAGAGAACCTGAGAACCACACGGGTCCTCACATGGCCGCGTATGGTGGCGGTTCGTACCGCGTCGGCGGTTATGCCGAACAGCGTCGCCGCGCCCATCTTGGTGATCAGATCGACCGGTTCATCCGATGTGATTAGCCGGCCCCCAGGGAGTTCGATCATTGCGTGCCCCGTTCTGACTGCCCACGTTTAGCGAAAGTATATATGGCTGGAAAGGCTATGCCAACACCCGCAGGCCGCCCCTAGAGGAACTGGTCTCCTTCATCGACGGCTACGGTGGAGGATTCCGGGTGTCACCGACTGAGTTAGGCATCGATGTACTCGCCCCATGCCTCCATTACCGGCTTGCGTAGATCGAGGAGGTCGGACCGGGCGTAGGCACCCTCGACGCCGCCAACTGAATGGGCCAATGCCTGTTCTGCCACCTCGCGGGGGACGCCGGTCTCAGAGCACCAGTCCCGAAAGCTCGACCGCAGTCCGTGGACGGTTCCGATATCGAGCCGGCGAAACGTCGCGGCGAGCACCCCGTGGCCGGCCGGTTTGCCACTTCTCCCAGGGAACAGCAACTCGCCACCAGCATGCCGGTACGCCTCGTCTAGCACACGGAGCGCGGCACTGCTGAGCGGTATCCGATGTTCTCGACCTGCTTTCATCCGCTCGGCCGGGACCGTCCATACTCCGGCCTGGTGGTCGATCTCCGACCTGGTAGCGAGCCTGACCTCGGTGGTTCGGGCTGCCGTCAGTGCGAGGAACTCGATGGCCAACCGTGTCGATGTGGCTACAGCTGACTCGCGGACCTTCCGCAGCGCGCCTGCTACTTCGGAGTGGTGGAGAGCCCGGTGGTGAGTCGTCACGTTGGGGCGTTTCGGTAGAACCGCGGTGAGAGCCGGCCCTGCGGCGTCGTCCGGCCGGTAGCCCTGCGCGACCGCCCAGCGCATGACCTGGCTAATCCGTCGTCGTAGAGCCTCGGCTTGCCGGGGTGCCGCATGCCATATGGGAGAGAGCACGGCTAACACGTCCGCGGTCGTGATCACGTCTACTCGTCTGTGGCCGAGCTTCGGATATACGTGGCGACTGAAACCATTACGCCATGCCGATTCTGTGCGGCTACCCGGCTTCCAGCCGTCGCGGTGCAGTGCGATGACCTTGTCGGTGGCCCTCGCGAAGGTCGGGATCCCTCCGCCTCGCGGGTCCCTGCCCGCTTCGATCTCGCGGCGGTTCTTGAGCGCTTTTCGTCGGGCCTCGGCCAGTGTGACGGTTGGATAGGTGCCCAGGCCAAGATACGTTGGTTTACCATTGATTACAACCCGTTGAGCCCATACTCTTGACAACCGGCCGTTGCGGGTTTGCTTAACGCGGAAGGTCAAACCGAAGCCACCGCGCCCGTCGCCGTAGGTTCCCGGCGTGGAAATGGTCTTGCAGAAGGCTGCTGTGAGCGTCTTGGGCCGCCGCATTCTTACCTCGCACGTAGAGCTGGTCGAAATAGGATGTTACTTATGATGTTACATTTTCGGCAGGATTATGTGAAACGAGACGGGTGCCTCTGTAACCGTAGGTTCTGGGTTCAGGGACCAAATACCCTGGCAGATGGCGGTTTTAGGGTACCTTGTGAATCCCTATGAAACCACTGTGGGCGTTGACGGGCTCGAACCGCCGACCTCTTCCTTGTAAGGGAAGCGCTCTCCCAAGCTGAGCTAAACGCCCTGGGAACGCTGCATTGTAGAAGAACCCCAGATGGAGCGACCAGCCCCCGGCCCTACTCCGGATCGCCGCCGTTGGGGAGGCGCACCCGCCAGCCGTCGCCCCGGCTGGACAGCAGGGCATCGGCTTCTTGGGGACCCCATGAGCCGGCCCGGTAGAACGAGGGCCGGAGATCCGCCTCGAGCAACGGCGTGTAGAGCCTCCACGCCTGCTCCACCTCGTCAGACCGGACGAACAGGGTGCGGTCGCCACACATGACGTCGTACAGCAAGGTCTCGTAGGCGTCGGGAAGGTCGCCGAAGGCCTCCTCGTAGGCGAACGACAGCGGCTTGGTGGCCAGCTCGGGATGGTCGCCCGGTACCTGGACATCGAACAGCAGTTCGAAGCCCTCGTGAGGTTGGAGGCGGACGAAGAGGACGTTTCCCTGGTGGCGGCTCCGGTCGAAGGACTTGAAGAGCGGCACCGGCGGCTCGCGGAATGTGACCGCCACCTGGGTCAGGCGGGTCGCCAGTCGCTTCCCGGTCCGCAGGTAGAAGGGCACCCCGTGCCAGCGCCAGCTGTCGACGAAAACCCGCAGCGCCGCATAGCTGGCGGTACCCGACTCCTCGCCCACCCCCGGCTCGTCCCGGTAGCCGCGAACCCTGCGTCCGCTGATCCTGCCGGCCGCGTACTGGCCCAGCACCACGTCGTCGTGTGTGAGGGTCCGGATCGACTGCAGCACCTTCACCTTCTCGTCGCGGATCGCCTCGGCGTCGAACGACACCGGCGGCTCCATCGCCACGAGGCTCAGGACCTGGGTGAGGTGGTTCTGGACCATGTCGCGGAGAGCCCCGGACCGGTCGTAGTAGCCCGCCCTCGATCCGATGCCGAGATCCTCGGCGACGGTGATCTGTACATTGGAGATCCGATCACGATTCCAGACCGACTCGAACAGAGGGTTGGCGAACCGGAACACCAGAAGGTTCTGGACCGTGGCCTTGCCGAGGTAGTGGTCGATCCGGTAGATCCGGCTCTCGTCGAAGGTCTCGTGGAGGACGGAGTTCAGCGCCACTGCGGAATCCAGGTCGACACCGAAAGGCTTCTCCACGACAAGACGGGTCCAGCCCTCACCGCCGGCCAGGCCCGATGCGCCCAGGCCCCTCACGGTGGGGCCGAAAGCCGCCGGGGGTAGGGCCAGGTAGAAGATGCGGTTGCCCGGCAGACCGTGGTCTCGCTCGAGGGCTTCGATGCGGCGCCTCAACCCGTCATATCCGTCCGCTCCGAGCTGGTGGTAGTGCATCACCGCTTCACACCAGTCGGCCGGACCCGCGCCGGGGGTGTCCAGCGGCATCTGGCCGGGTGAGGCCTTCTCGATGGCGTCGCGGGAGTGGGCCCGGAACTCCTGGTCGCCGAGCGCCGCACGGGCGACGCCGAGGATGAGGCACCGATCGACCAACCCGTACTGGCGGACCAGGTGATAGAGGGCCGGCGCCAGCTTCTGGTGATACAGGTCTCCGGTGGCGCCGAACACCACCAGCAAGTGCCGGTCGACCGCTCCGGACCCGATCGTCGGCAGTGATTCCACGGCTACCTACCCTCCAAGCAAGCCCGCGACCGTCTCGACCGCGGAGCGGGGATCACCGGCGAGCCGGACCCGCAGCACCCGGCGGTCCCGGCCGGTCAAGGCCTGGTAGTCGCCGGCCGCCTGACCTTCGAGCAACTCCCCGAAGCTGAAGTCCGCCTCCGGAACATCGATGTCGGGACCCGGGGAATCCACCAGCTGGAGGAACACCCCGTTGTTGGCGCCGCCCTTGTGGAGCTGGCCGGTGGAGTGGAGGAACCGGGGTCCGTAGCCGAGCGTGACCGGCACCCGAAGCCGATCCCGTAGAAGCGGCACGAGCGAGTCCAGAACGGGCGCGGCCGGACCGCCCATGGGAAGGTACGCGTGTATTCCGACGTAGTCACCCGGCTCGATCGTCGCCGCCCAGGCCCGCAGCGCACCCGCTAGCCGGGGGGAGTCGCTGGATGTCTCCTCGACGCTGCCCTCCAAGCCTTCCGGCGACATGGCCTGGCGAGCCAGGTCCTTGGCCACCTGGACATCGGGCTGGTCGAAGGGGTTGATGCCGAGGATGGATCCGGCGGACGCCACCGCCATCTCGCTACGGAACATCTCCGCCCCCAGCTCGTCTATGTGACGAAGGGTTATACCGACCATCGGATGGCCGCGCCGCAGCAGCCCGTCCCGGATCTCCTCCCACCCCGGAGGCTCGTCTCCCTGGAGGGCCATGAAGACGAACAGGCGATCCTGCCCGTAGCTCTCAGGATCGCCCAGAGGCTCACCGGCCACCGGCACGATGCCGGTGCCGTTCTTACCCGTGCTCTCCGCCACCAACTGCTCGACCCAGGAGCCGAAAGCCGTAACCGCCGGTGAGCAGACGTAGGTGAGCTTGTCCCGGCCGGCCAGCGCCGACTCGCCCATGACCGCTCCCAGCCGGAGACCCGGGTTGGCGACAACCGGGCGGTCCGGCCCGCACCCGTCGGCCATGGCGGCCGCACTCGCCTGGAGGCTCTCGATGTCCATGCCGATCAGGGCCGCAGGAACCAGGCCGAACGGCGTGAGCGCCGAATAGCGCCCTCCGACTTCGGGCGGCGTGGCGAAGATCCGGCGGAATCCCCGCTCGCGCGCCAGGGCCTCCAGGCCCGAACCCGGATCGGTCAGGGCCACGAACCGGTCGCCCGGGCGATCATGAACGCTCGACACCTCCCCCCAGAAATAGCGAAACAGTGACAGCGTCTCGATGGTGCCGCCCGACTTGGAGGCCACCAGGACCAGGGTCCGGGCCGGATCGAGGCTGCCGGATACCGCTCTTACGGCCTCGGGGTGGGTGCTGTCGAGAACGGTCAGCGAGGGATGGCCGAGGGCGCTCCCGAACGTCTTGGCGAACACCTCCGGCGCCATGCTCGACCCGCCCATCCCGAGCAACACCACCCGGTCGGTTCCGGGACATGCTTCCTCGGCGAAGGCCCTGATAGCGGGCAGCTGCTCAGTCTCGTAGGGCAGCCGGAGCCACCCCAGCCGGTTGGCGAGGTCAGGTATGTCCTCCGCGGACCACAGGCTGTGATCCCGGTCCCACATCCGCATGGCGTAGTTCTGTTCGTCCCATGCGGCCAACCGGTCGTGAACCCGGTCGGTCAGGCTTCCAAGGGCAAATGAGTGCGTTGGGAGATCAGGCATCATCCGTCCGGTCTGTGTGCTCGATGGTCCGACGTTAACCGGATGCGCTGGGGCTCAAGGTCCATCCTCCAGGCGCTCCGATCCGATTCGGAGACCCGGCATCGATGTAACCCGCAGCCCCTACCGCCTGCATCGCACAACCCATCGAGGCAACCGAAGACAGGTGCTTAGCTGGAGCCTCTCGAAACAAGCCTCTTGACTTTAAACATCGTTGAATGTAGTCACTAGGGTATGGGTACCACAGCGGCGATCCTCAAGGCCATGCGCAAGAACCCGACGGGTGTCCGGTTCGCCGACCTTGCCAAGGTGTGTGACGATCATTTCGGACCACCACGGCGGACCGGCGGCAGCCATCAGGTATACCGCACACCGTGGCCGGGAGATCCGCGGGTGAACATACAAGACAGCCGAGGTATGGCGAAGGCGTACCAGGTGCGACAGGTTCTGAAGGCGATCAGAAAGTTGCAGGAGCATGGCTACTGACCACTACACATACCGGGTAATCTGGTCTCCAGAAGACGGGGAGCACGTCGGTCTTTGCAGTGAGTTCCCGTCGCTGTCCTGGTTGGCGCCAACAGTCGACGAGGCAATGGCCGGAATCCGTCGGCTTGTCAACGAGGTCGCCGGTGATATGCAAGCCGCCGGCGAGCAGCCTCCCACCCCCACCGAGTTGGTTCGGCCAGCCGTGTAGCGGAAGCCGGCCTCCGTGCCAACTGAACATCTTTCAGAACCCCTCCTAGCGAACATGTGTTCGTCTATACTGCCTTGGTCCATGGCAGAACTTCGCTGGACCACGACCGACGCGCCCGGCAACAAGAGTGCGCTGTTCGACGCGGTGGTCGAGCGGCGGATCGGTCGGGGTGCCTACACGGGACTCGAGTTCCTCCACGTGGAGTCGCGCACCATCATCAACCGGATACCTCAATCGTCCGCGTTGCCCTTCGAATACACCATCAACGCCTACCGCGGTTGCAGCCACGCATGCACCTACTGCTTCGCCCGACCCACCCACGATTATCTAGGCCTCGGCATCGGGCGCGACTTCGACACCAAGATCGTGGTCAAGATCAACGCACCCGAGGTCCTGCGCCACGAGACCGCCCCGCAGCGCTGGGCGGGCCACCCGATCGCGATGGGGACCAACACCGACCCCTACCAGGCAGCCGAGGGCAAGTACAAGCTGACCCGCCAGATCGTCGAGATACTCGCCGAACGGGGTAACCCGTTCTCGATCCTCACCAAATCGCCCCTAGCGCTCCGGGACCTGGACGTCCTGACCCGGGCTGCCAGGACCGCCGAAATCAGCGTCAACTTCTCGATCGGAACCCTCGACACCGACGCCTGGTCGCGCTCGGAGCCCGGAACGGCCCACCCCCGCAAGCGCCTCGACGCGGTCCGGCGGCTCAACGAGGCGGGAATCTCCTCCGGCGTGCTGATGATGCCCATCCTTCCCGGCATAACCGATCATCCGAAGCAGGTGGAGGAGTTGGTCAAGGGCGCTGTCGAGGCCGGGGCCCGGTTCATCACGGGTGGTTACTTGCACGTGCGAGGACCGCTCAAGGACCACGTGCTGGGGTGGATAGAGCGGGACTACCCCCACCTGTCACGGTTCTACCGGCACACCTACGGAACCAGGTCCTACGCTCCGCCGGCCATGCGCCGGCGTCTCGGGGGCACGATCGGGCGCGCGAAGAGTGCCCACGGCGCTCCGGGCGGGGAACGCCGGCCGCCCCGCGATGCGACACCCCGGAAACAACCCGACCCCCAACTCGCCCTGTTCGCCTGATCGAGCACCGCGGTCCGGCCGCGGGAGAAAGCCCGGACGGCCGGACCGGACAGCATCAGGCGACCACCGGCACCTCCGCCAGCGCCGCCGCGATGGCCTCGGACGGGTACTCGTAGTCGTGCAGCTCGCCCGACAGGAACGTGTCGTAGGCGGCCATGTCGAAGTGGCCGTGGCCGCACAGTGCGATGAGGATCACCTTCTCCTCACCGGACTCCCGGCACTCATTGGCCTCCCGGAGCGCCCCCGCGATGGCGTGGGTCGGTTCGGGGGCAGGGATGATCCCCTCCGTCCGAGCGAACTGCAGGGCGGCCTCGAAGCATTCCACCTGGCCGATCGCTTCCGCCTCCATCAGCCCGAGTTCGACGATGTGGGAGACCAGCGGTGACATCCCGTGATACCGCAGCCCTCCCGCATGGATCGGATCCGGTACGAACCCGTGCCCCAGGGTGTGCATCTTGATGAGCGGCGTCATGCCGATGGCGTCCCCGAAGTCGTAGCGGTACTCACCCTTGGTTATCGAGGGGCATGCCGCCGGTTCCACCGCCCGGATGGTGGGGTTGATGTTCCCGGCCAGCTTCTCCCGCATGAACGGGTACGACAGGCCCGAGAAGTTGGAACCGCCCCCGGTGCAGCCGATGATCACGTCCGGTGTCTCGTCCACCTTGGCAAGCTGGGCTGCGGCCTCCTGGCCGATCACCGTCTGGTGCAGGAGCACATGGTTCAGCACCGAGCCGAGCGAGTAGTTCACGTCCGCGTTGGTGGCCGCCACCTCGACAGCCTCGGAGATGGCGATGCCCAGACTGCCGGTGCTGTGGGGATCCTTGGCGAGAATGGCCTGGCCGGCGTTGGTCACCTCCGAGGGACTGGAGTGGATCGTGGCTCCCCACGTGCGCATCATGGAGCCCCGGTAGGGCTTCTGGTCGAACGAGGCCGCCACCTGCCAGACCTCGCACTCGAGGCCGAACATCCGGCAGGCCAGGGCGAGCGCGCTCCCCCACTGGCCGGCGCCAGTCTCCGTGGTCAGCTTCCTGACACCTGCTTGAGCGTTGTAGTAGGCCTGGGCGACCGCCGTGTTCGGCTTGTGGGATCCGGCCGGGCTGGCACCCTCGTACTTGTAGTAGATGCGGGCCGGCGTGTCGATCTCCCTCTCCAGCCGGTGCGCCCGGTACAGCGGGGTGGGCCTCCACAGGCGGTAGATGTCCCGGACCGGTTCCGGGATCTCGATGTAGCTGTCCTGCGAGACCTCCTGCAGGATGAGGTCCATCGGGAACAGCGGCGCCAGGTCACCCGGGCCCACCGGCTCGAGGGTTCCGGGGTGGAGCACCGGAGGGGGCGGCGCCGGCAGATCGGGGATGATGTTGTACCAATGGGTCGGGATGTCCGACTCGTCGAGCAGGATCTTGGTCGGTACGGTCATCGACTACTCCTCCGCCTAGCCAACCTAGGCTCGATCGCGGGTACTGCCGGAACGCAGAACGGTACACGCTCGCGGCGCCCGATGCCCACAGCCGGCCTGCGAGTTCCGGCCCCGATCCGAGAACCGTGTCACATGGGAGGCACCCTGCTTTCGCCCGAGTCTCCGCCTGCCACAATGAGACTTGTAGCCGCCTCAGGAAACCGTGAGCACCACCATGTCAACCGCCAACCGGCCGGCCCCGCCCGACCCGAAAGACTTCCTCGGCTTGGACCGTCTCCTCGGTCCTGAGGAACGCCTGCTCAGGGACACGGTTCGCCGGTGGGTGGGCGACCGGGTACTCCCGTCGATCGGCGACTGGTTCGTCGAGGGAATCCTGCCCAGGGAGCTGGCCACCGAACTGGGCGGGCTGGGCCTGCTGGGGATGCACCTGGACGGCTACGGGTGCCCGGGCGCGTCCGCGGTCGAGTACGGATTGACCTGCCTCGAACTCGAGGCGGGCGACTCGGGACTCCGCAGCATGGTGTCGGTCCAGGGTTCGCTGGCCATGTTCCCCATCCGGGAGTACGGGTCGGAGGATCAACGCCGGGAGTGGTTGCCACGGATGGCTTCGGGCGAGGTTCTGGGGTGTTTCGGCCTCACGGAGCCCGATTCCGGCTCCGATGCCGCCTCGATGCGCACGACCGCACGCCGAGACGGTCCGGATTGGATCCTCAACGGCACCAAGACCTGGATCTCCAACGGGTCGGTGGCGGACGTGGCCATCATCTGGGCCCGAGCCGAGGATGGAGTGCGAGGGTTCATCATCCCCACCGATACTCCAGGATTCGCAGCCCGCGACATCCCGCGCAAGCTCTCACTCAGGGCCTCCCATACCTCCGAGCTGACCCTCGACGACGTACGGCTTCCGAGAGAAGCGGCGCTGCCCGGCGTGTCCTCGATGCGTGGCCCGCTGTCCTGCCTGACCGAAGCCCGGTACGGCATCGTCTGGGGAGTGATGGGCGCCGCCCGCTCCTGCTACGAGGCGGCTCTCGACTACGCCACCACCAGGCAGCAGTTCGGCCGGCCGATCGGCGCGTTCCAACTCACCCAGCGCAAGCTGGTGGAGATGATGGTCTCTGTGAACCGGGGACTGCTGCTCGCCCTCCATATCGGCCGTATGAAGGATCGGGGTCATGCCGGCTCCGAGCACGTGTCTCTTGGCAAGTTCGACAACGTCCGGATGGCGCTGGATGTCGCCCGGACCGCCCGCTCCGTGCTGGGAGCGAACGGCATCACCCTCGACTACCCGGTAATGCGCCACATGAACAATCTGGAATCGGTGATCACCTACGAGGGCACCAACGAGATCCATACCCTGATCCTCGGCCAATCCCTCACCGGATTCCAGGCCTTCACGTAGGAGGGCCGCGGCCACCCCCCAATGACCATCTTCATCGGCCTCCTCGCCCCACTGTCCATCGGGCTGGCCGATCACATCGGAACCAACGTGGGCCGGCGCGGGCGCCTTCTGGCCACCGTGCTCGCGATCTACGTTTTCACCTTGCTGTCGACGCTGATCCTGGCGGTCTGGTGGGGCGGAAGCCCCACCGTTCCCGACCTGGTGCTCGGCGGCTGCTCCGGCGTGTCCTCCGGAATGGGTCTAATCCAGCTCTACCGGGGCTACACCACCAGGGGCACGGGAATAGTGGGGCCGGTGGCCGCGGTAACGGGAGCGGTGGTCCCGATCGGGGTGGACACCGTCGTGTCGGGCCTCCCCTCGATGGTGGTCGGCTCGGGACTGGTGGTGGGCCTTATCGGTGTCTGGCTGATCGGCATGAAGGACCCTGGAGCGGAATGGGATCTCATCGCCATGAAACACGGCCTGGCCTCAGGTGTCCTGTTCGGCATCACCGCCACATTGCTGGGCTTGACAAGTGATGACGCGGGGACCTGGCCGGTGGTGCCGGGGAGGGTGGTCGCTGTGGCATTCGTCCTGCTGCTGATCCTCATCCGCAGGGAAGCGACTTGGCCCCACCGGGGCACCACTCCTCAAGCCGTCATGGTGGGCATACTGGGCGGGATCGGGCTCGCGACCTTCACGCTGGCCGCCCAGGTCAACCTGGCCGTGGCCGGCCTGTTCTTCCAGATGGCCTACGGCGTCACGGTCATCTTCCAGGTCCTCTTCTCCGGAGAGCGCACCACCCGTATCCAACAGGCCGGATTCGGGGTAGCGGTGGTTGCCCTGGTGCTGATCATCCTGGGTTAGTGGTCCGCCTGCGAAACAACCAGGCGTGCTCTGGCGGCCACCGGCGCCCCTCGCTGCGTTCCGCCTCCTCAACGTGCCGCTGCGGGCACGCCTTCGTCAGCGGGCCTTGCGAGAAACACCGCTGCCGACGCCATACCACACCGCCATTCCACAGACAGACCACAGTGGTCTGGCGGCCACCGGCGTCCAAGTAGACTTCAGGAGGCCCGGGGGTGTAGCTCAGTCGGCAGAGCACCTGGTTTGCAACCAGGAGGTCGTCGGTTCGAATCCGATCACCTCCACCGGTCGCCGGGTTGGGGACTCTGAGGTCATCCGCACACGAGGGGAGACAGGCATGCACCGGGCAGTCGTCGTCGACGCAGTGAGAACACCCACCGGCAAGCGGAACGGCCGCCTGCAGGGTTACCACCCGGTCGACCTGGCCGCCATCCCGTTGCGAGCCCTGGTGGAGCGCAACCAACTCGACCCGGCCCTGGTGGATGACGTGATCATGGGCTGCGTGACGCAGACCGGGGAGCAGAGTTTCAACGTGGGCCGGAATGCGGCGCTGGCGGCCGGCTTCCCCGAGGACGTGGTGGGCACGACCGTGGATCGCCAGTGCGGCTCGGCGCAGCAGGCCTCCCACTTCGCCGCTCAAGGAGTGATGGCAGGCGCCTACGACGTGGCCATCGCGGCCGGCGTGGAGTCGATGAGCCGGGTGCCGATGGGGATCACGGCCCACCAAGGACCCGGGCGGCCGTTCGGGCCCCGCATGGAAGAACGTTACGCCAACAGCCTGGTGCCCCAGGGGATCTCGGCCGAACTCATCGCCGAGAAGTGGGGCCTGTCGCGGGAGCACCTCGACCGGATCGCCTACCGCTCCCACATGAGAGCCGCCAGGGCCACGGACGAAGGCCGGTTCGCCCGCGAGATCGTCCCGGTCGAGACCCGGGCGAACGGCGCCACAGAGACGGTGACCACCGACGAGGGCATCCGTCCGGACACGTCCCCGGAGATCCTGGCCGGGCTTCCACCGGTTTTCAAAGCGGACGGCGTGGTCACCGCCGGCAACTCATCCCAGATCTCGGACGGCGCGGCGGCCGTGCTGATCATGTCGGAGGACAAGGCCGTTGCACTCGGGCTGGAACCCAAGGTCTACTTCCGGCAATTCGCAATGGCGGGCGTGGACCCGGTCAGCATGCTCACCGGACCGATCCCGGCCACCGCCCGCGCCCTGGAGCGGGCCGGATTGAGCATCGACGACATCGACCTGTTCGAGGTGAACGAAGCCTTCGCCTCCGTGGTCGGGATCTGGCTGGCCGAGAACGGCGGGTCCGACCCGGACGCCCTATGGGAGCGGACCAACGTGAACGGCGGGGCGATCTCCACGGGCCACCCGCTGGGTGGAACGGGCGCCAAGCTGACCGCGACGCTGGTCCACGAGATGGAGCGCCGGCAGGCTCGCTACGGACTCCAGACGATGTGCGAGGGTGGGGGCATGGCCAACGCCATGATTCTCGAGCGGGCCGCGTAGAACGCTGCCGAAGAATCCCGGGATGGCACCGCAAGCCCCGGCAAGACCTCCACCGCCACCGGCCACTGACGGATGACGCTTCTCAACATCATCATCGCTGTGGCGATCGGGGCCGCCATCTGGACCGCCTCGATGGCGGTGATCCGGGCGGTGGCCAATCCCCCACCGGATGTCGATCCAGACGACGTGGTGGAAACCCGCCGGCGTTTCCGGTGCAGCCTCTGCGGCACCGAGGTGACGATGACGGTCACCAACACCACCGCCTCGAACCCGCCGCGTCATTGCCGCGAGGAGATGGACGAGGTCCCGGTCACCTGAGCCCGCCTGGACGGGCAGCTCACCCAGTCACCCCGGTTATCCCCAGCTGTGGATAACTCCGGGGAGAACTACAGGGCTGTAACTAGTGGTCTGGCAGGCCAGGAGCGCATTCCACGTATCGCGGGCGCTCGTCTCTCGGTGGCGGGATGGCGGGCGCGGCACAGGGGAGCCCGGGAAGATCGGAGCAGCCCGGGCTTCAGTGATAGTTGGTGGTCATCAGGAAGCCGCCGCCCATGGCAGCGAGCCCGACCAGCAACAACCACGAAGGCGTGTCGAGCACGTACCGGGTCACAACCAGCAGGACCCCGAGACCCATGAGACCGAACATCACGGCCACGTAGAGCTTCGATGATTCCTTGGCCTTCTTCCCGCGGCTCGCCGCGCTCTTGGGCGGTGTCGGACGACCCGCCGTCTTGGACTTACGACGTCCCTTGGATTGCGGCATGCAGACCAGGCTACCACCGCCCGTTACGAGCAGGCCCGGCCGGGTCGCGGTGGCGGCAGTTCCATGCGGCGGTTCGGTAGGCTTGGCGGGCGATGCGAGTGCTGGTTCTGGACAATTACGACAGCTTCACCTTCAACCTGGTCCAGTACCTGGGCGAACTCGGCGCCGAGCCGACCGTGATCCGCAATGACGAGATGGACGCGCCCGCCGCCGCCCGGTTCGATCCGGAACGGCTGGTCATCTCACCGGGACCCGGACGCCCCGAGAACGCCGGCTATACGGAGTCGTACATCGGGCACTTCGCCGGCCTGGTGCCCATCCTCGGCGTCTGCCTCGGCCATGAGGCCATCGTCACCAAATTCGGCGGCACCATCGACCTCGCCCCCCGGATCATGCACGGCAAGACCTCTTCGATCCGCCATGACGGCAAGGACGTCTTCTCCGGTCTGAGGAATCCCTTCGTCGCCACGAGATACCACTCGCTGGCGGCCAGCGCATTGCCCGACGTGCTCGAGCCGTGCGCCTGGAGCGAGGACGACGTCATCCAGGGAGTCAGGCACCGGGAGCTTCCCATCCACGGTGTGCAGTTCCATCCCGAGAGCGTGCTCACCGACGAGGGAATGGCCCTCCTCGACAACTTCCTGACCGGCCCGTCCTGAAGACGGCCTGGATGTTAGGCCGGGGCATGCTCAGTGATTGTGCTCGTCGTGGTGAAGGTCGATCGGATCGGACTCCAGATGGATGGAGCGTTCGTGGGAGTGGTGCCGATCCGTCTCGTCGTGATGAGGGTCATCGAGGAACAGGTGGGTGCCCTCCACGTTCATCAACCCCAAGCCGTAGGCGGCCGTCAACTGCGATGCCGTGAGAACCTCGCCGGGCGGACCGGCGGTGACGACGCGGCCTGCTAAGAGAACCACGTAGTGCGCATCCCAAGCCTCGGCCAGGTCATGAGTGGTGACGATGACCGTGCAGCCGTGAGCGTTCTCCGAGCGGATGGTGTCCCGAACCGCCTGGATGGACACCACGTCGAGGCCGGTCGCCGGCTCGTCCAGCAGCAGGATGTCATGGTCTTGCGCCAACCCCTGGGCCAGCAGTACCCGGTGGCGTTCCCCGCCCGAGAGCCGGGAGAGATGCCGCCTGGCGAGGTGGGTGATGTTGGTCCGCTCCATCGCCTCGTCAACCATCCTGCGATCCTCCTTGGTGAGAAGGCGCAGGGGCCGGCGGCCGGCGTAGCGACCCATGCTCACCACCTCCCGAACGGTGACCGGCAGCGACGGATTGACCTTGGTCTCCTGGAGCACGTAGGAAGTGCGGTAGGTCCGTCCGTTACTGGACCCCACGGTGACGCTGCCTGATGCCGGTTGGACCAGTCCGGCAATCGCGTTGAGCAGCGTCGACTTGCCTGCGCCGTTGGGGCCGATCAGCGCCGTGATAGATCCGGCCGGGATGTCAACGCTGGACTCCTCTACGACCGTCTTGGAGCCGTAGCGGAACACCGCGTCCCGTACTGTCACGGCCGGTCCGCTAGCCCCCATCGCGCCCCGGCTCGGAGCCTCGGCTGATGCCACGGCCGCCCCCTACTCGCCTACGATCCCGAACTGTCGTCCTCGGAGTCCACCGCAGGGGCAGTGTAGTCGCCGAGTACCACCAGCACGGTCTCGCCTCGCAGGAACACCTCGCCCGGGGCGGGTGCCTGGCGGGCGATCCTCCCTTCCAGTTCGGGCGTGTCGACCGCGGCCCTGGAGGCGGCAACCTCCAGTATGAGACCCAACCCGGCCAGGGTCGCTTCCGCCTCCTCAGGCGTGGCGCCGGTGAGGTCGGGAACCTCGACCAGGTCCGGTCCCGTGGATTCGTAGACGGTGACCATCTCGCCCACCCGCAGTTCCGTACCTCCCGGCGGATCGGTTCGGATCACCACACCCACCTCATGGCTCGGGCTTGGCTCCTGGATGACCTGCACCTGCATGCCGGCCTCCCCGAGCAGGACGATCACATCGGCAACCGATTGGCCGGCCAGCTCCTCGAGTGTGAAGAGATCGGGACCCTCGGAGATCACCAGCTGAACACTCCATCCGGGGTTCACGTCCGCTCCGGGAGCAGGTTCCTGGCGGGCCACCATTCCCCGCGGCACCTCGTTGTTGCGGGCCAGACTGGTCGAGACCTCCAGGCCCAGCCCCTCTAGCATCCCCTCCGCTCGATCGCGGCTCAGTCCGATCACCCGGGGCATCTCGATTGGCTCCGGACCCGCCGAGATCACCAACTCCACAGCCGATCCGACCTGGGCTCTGGCCTCGCCCTCCGGATCCTGGCTGATCACCAGACCCACCCCTATCGTGTCGTGGCGGGCGGTACGGACCGTATAGGCAAACCCCTGTCCCTCGAGTTGCCCGATGGCGCGCTCCCTGGTCGATCCGACCACGGTGGGAACATGCAGTAGGGCGGGCCCGTCGGAGACGACCATGTTGACGGGTGACTCCTCCTCGGCCACCGTCCCCTCCGCCGGCTCGGTCCGTATCACCGAGTCCAACGGAGCCTCGCTCGGCTCCCTGCTCGTCGTGACCAGGAACCCCGCCTCCTGGAGCACGATGCGCGCCTCCTCCTCGGAGAGGCCTGTCACGTCGGGTATTGCAATGGTCACAACCGGCACGGTGGTGGACGGCGCCGAATCACTCGAAAGGCTGTTGAGCAGGAGGTATGCACCGAGCACCACTCCCGCGGCCAGGAGAACAGCAGTCAGGATGAAGGGAAGCTGCGAGGGCTGGCGGGGCTGGCCTCGCAGACGACGGTAGGGATCGTCGTCTCGCGGCGGGGGAGGCGGGAGGTCCTGAGCCGGATGGGCGCGGACGGGAGGAGCCGCCGGGGCCTGACCGACCGGCGAAGGTCGGACCGCCAGCAAGACCAGCAGGTCATGGTGGATGTCGGCGGCCGTCTCGTAGCGCCGATCGGGGTCCTTGTCGAGAGCGCGCATCACCACGTTCTCGAGCTCCAGTGATACATCGGTATTGAGCCTGCTCGGCGGAACGACCTCGGCCGTGACGTGCTGGTACGCCACCGATACCGCGCTCTCCCCCCTGAAGGGGGGACGCCCCACCAGCATCTCGTACAGCACCACTCCGAGGCTGTAGATGTCCGACCGCTCGTCGGCCGGGTCGCCACTGGCCTGTTCGGGACTGAAGTAGGTGGCGGTACCGATGACCGATCCCACCTTGGTGAGGCCTTCGGAGGCGTTGCGGGCCCGGGCCACGCCGAAATCGGTCACCTTGACGCTGCCGTCCGTCGTCAGGAGGACGTTTCCGGGCTTGATGTCGCGGTGGATGACACCGCTGCGGTGGGCGGCGTCGAGCGCCTTGGCGATCTCAGCCGCTATCTCGGTTGCTCGACGCGGTAGAAGCTTGCCCTCGGCCTGGATGATGTCGCGCAGGGACCTCCCCCTGACCAGCTCCATCACCATGAAGTAGGTGCCGTCCTCCTCGCCCCAGTCGTAGACCGACACTATGTTGGGATGGCTCAGGTTGGCGACCGCCCGGGCCTCCTTGCGGAAGCGAGCCACGAAGGTGTCCGTCTCGGCATACCGGTCGTGCAGGATCTTGACGGCCACCTTGCGGTCGAGGAGACGATCCCGAGCCTCGAACACATCCGACATGCCGCCCCGCGCAATCTGCGCGGTCAACTCGTAACGACCCAGCGAGTTCGGAGCAACCATTCAGGAAGGTACCGCTAGACCGCGCACAAGAGGCTCGGATGGTGGCCGTCCACTTTCATACCAGGTAGTTTGCCACGGGCGAGTCCCTTACCGTTTGTTTGTCACGTGGTCTGTCTGTGGAACGGCGGCGTGGTATGGCGTCGGCAGCGGTGTTCCTCGCAAGGCCCGCTGACGAAGGCGTACCCGCAGCGGTACGTCAAGGAAGCGGAACGCAGCGACGGGACACCGATGACCGCCAGAACACGCCAAGCTGTTTCGCAGACAGACCACTATCGCGTCTGTCTGTGGAACGGCGGCGTGGTAAGGCGTCGGCAGCGGTGTTCCTCGCAAGGCCCGCTGACGAAGGTATACCCGCAGCGGTACGTCAAGGAAGCAGAACGCAGCGACGGGACACCGATGACCGCCAGAACACGCCAGGTTGTTTCGCAGACAGACCACTATCGCGTCTGTCTGTGGAACGGCGGTGTGGTAAGGCGTCGGCAGCGGTGTTCCTCGCAAGGCCCGCTGACGAAGGCGCACCCGCAGCGGTACGTCAAGGAAGCGGAACGCAGCGACGGGACACCGATGACCGCCAGACCACCCGGTCGTTCGCAGACAGACCACTTGGAGCTACTCGTCTGAGGCGCCGGTGGGGATCATGCCGATCCAGGTGGCCAGCACCGCTCGACCGACGGAAGCCGCCGCCGCCCTGCCCGGCCCGCCCCCACCGGGCCCGTCGGGATAGACGACCACCGCCACCACGATGGTGGGGCGGGTCGCGGGCCAGACCCCGAAGAACCACCCGGCCGGCTCGCCCGTGCCGGCCTCCGCAACTCCCGAGCTGCCGACAGCCCGCACCGGGCGGCCCTGTGAAGCGCCGCCGACCACCAGCGGCCGGCTCTCTCCATAGAGTGACAGGGCGGCTTCGTATCCGAAGGTGTCGGCCATGGGTTCCGGATCCGTCTGCGAGACCCGGTTGGAGTCGGCGTCGAACACCCGGGCGGTTATGTACGGGCGCATCATCAACCCGTCCTGACCCGCGCCGGCCACCCGCGTGGCAATGCCCAGCGCCGAAAGCGGGTCCATCTCGTCCAGGGTGATCGTTCCCTCGGAGGTCAGCAGTTTCGACAATGACCCGGCGATGGCGCGATTGTCGAGGGGACCGCCCGTGCTCTCCGTCAGGGCGTCCCACACCACCGCGGCGTTCGTCCCGACCAGGGAATTGGGATTGAAGGAAGGCGCACTCGCCATGGCCAGCACGCGACCGGTGGCAGGATCGAGGGCCACCACCGCGCCCCGCCGATCGCCCAGGGCTCGGGCGGCGGTTGCCTGGAGCTCGTGGTAAAGCGTCAGCTGGATCGAACGGGGTCGCAGGTCGTCACCGAGCAGCGCGTTGAGGATCCCCGAGGTTGTCAGGTCACGGCGCGACCGGAGAAGCGAGGCGTGAGCGGCTTCCACACCTCTATCACCGAACAGCGCCGACGAGAAGCCGACTACATGGGCATATACCGACCCGTACAGGTACTCGCGCCGGTATGCGCCCGGATCGAGAGGGTCGGGCACCGATCTGGCCAGCACCACCGCGTCCGCGGAGAGGATCTCGCCGCGCTCCTGGCCCGACCGGGTCAGCTCCACCCGCGGGTTCCGTGGGTTCTGGCGAAGCCGGTCGGCCGCTATCGCCTGCCAGTAGGTGAGGTCCACCACGAGAATCAGGAAGACGACACCGAGAACCAAGACCACCCGGCGGATCGGCCCGTTCACACCCGCTCCTCGTGACTTACGCGGGCCAGAACAGCGAGAATGAGGAAGCCGGCCATCGTCAACGACAACCCGTACGACAGAAAGGGGATCGGCGCGGCGGTGCCGGGCAGGAGCCCCACCGCGCCCGCCACGGAGAGCGCGGTCTGTCCACCAAGGAGCAGCGACAGGCCACCCGCGAGGAGTTTGTGGAAGACCTCGCCGGCCCGCAACGCGATGCCGAACCCGGTGACCACCATCAGGGCGTACGCGGCCAGCACCACGACGGTCCCGGCCAGGCCCAACTCCTCGCCGACGGCCGCGAACGCCAGGCTGGTGGTCGCCTCCGGTATCAGGTCGGGTTCGCCAAGACCGAAGCCGGTACCCGAAAGGCTCCCCGCCGCCAACCCGAACAGGCCCTCGGCGAGCCGGTTCCCCGGACCCTCCGGTTGGGTCCATGGATCAGTCCAGACTGCTATCCGGGTCTCGAGGCCCTCCGACAGCCAGGGACCGGCCACCAGCCAGATGATTCCGGCGCCGAGCCCGCCAACCAAGTAGGCGGACCGGTTGGTGGCCATGTAGGCCATCACGCAGAACATCCCCACCACGATCATGGCCGTTCCGGAGTCCCGGATGGCGACGATGATCACGACTAGCCCCAACAGGAGGACCGACTGCCAGGAGGTCGTGACCCGGGCCGGGTGAAGCGGGGCTGTATACCGACCGCCGGCGGAGAAGAAGGCCTGCCTCTCGGACAGGAGGACGGCGAAGAGGACCACCATCACCAACTTGACGATCTCGCCGGGGTTGAGAACGACCGCCGGACCCGAACTCCACGCCAACCAGATCGTGCCACCGTCCGCGCCCAGAGACGGGACCACGACCAGCCCGGCTGCGAGCGCCAGGAGAGGCCACCAACCGCCGCCCCGATGACCCAGGCCCTTCTCCGAGACGGCGTAGAGCCAGAGGACGGACATGGTGGCGCTGAGCAACAGCCACCAGCCATGAAGGCTGGCCAGGTTCTCGTCCAGCCGATAGACAGTGATGAACCCCACCGCCGCCAGGACGGATGCGGTGGGAATCAGGAGGGGGGTGGCGTCCGGCGCCCACGCTCGCATCGCCACGAGTAGCAGCCCGAACGCCACGGACAGCACCAGAAACGCCGCCAGCGCCGGTGTGGCCCGGACCTCCTCTCGGGCGAGGTTGACGAGCAGGACTCCGAAGGCGGCCAGGCCGCCTGACCCGCAGACGAATACGAGCTCCGCCGACCGGCTCATCGAGTCGGTCCGCCCGGACGTCCGCACCATTCACCAAGAGCCATCGGAAGCGGACAGGGTGTTACGTTCAATCCCCGCTCGCTTCGTCCTCTGCGATCGCCACCACTATTACAGACACGTTGTCCAACCCTCCTGACCGGTTGGCGGCTTCGATCAGCGCCCATACCATCTCGGATGGCGCCCCGCTCTCCAGGATGCGGGCAATTCGATCATCTCTGACCATCGACGTAAGACCGTCGGAGCACAACAGCAGACGATCCCCCACCGAGACCTTCAGTCGAGCTCCGTCAACCTCCAGACCGCGGCCGAATCCCAGCGCCCTCGTGAGGACAGACCGTTCGGGATGGCTACGGGCCTGTGCCGGTTCCAGCCGTCCGGCGTCGACCTCCTCCTGAACGAAGGTGTGGTCGACCGTGAGCTGCTTGAAGCGTCCGGCATGCCACCAGTAGGCCCGGCTGTCCCCGACGTGCGCCAGGGTGACCACGCCGTCGGGACGTAGTTCGGCGACCGTGAGCGTGGTCCCCATTCCGGCTAGTTGGGGTTGCTCGAGAACTTCGTCCAGGATGGCATCGTTGGCCACCCGCACCCGCTCTTCGGGAGTCCCGGGGGCCCCGACCGCCGCCTTGATGGCCACGCTGCTGGCCACTTCCCCACCGCGATGACCCCCCAGCCCATCCGCGACCGCCACCAACAACTCACCGGACGTCCTGCCGTCATGCTCGGGGTGGATCGAGTCCTCGTTCTTGGGACGCCTGTGGCCGGTGTCGCTTCCGGAAGCCCAGACGAACCTCACCTCACCTCCAGGACGGTCTTGCCGATCTGGATGGAGTCACCCCGGCTCAGCGCCACGACCGCGGTCACCCGCTTTCCGTTCACGTACGTACCGCTGGTGCTACCCAGGTCCGCCAGGGTGAGCGACTCCTCCTCGGGATCCAACCGGGCATGGAGATCCGAGGCGTAGGCGTCGTCGATTCGTACATCCGCCTCGCTGCCGCTGCCGAGCACGATCGGGCGCCGGACATCGAATTCCAATCCGGTCTGGGTATCGCTCCTGACCACGGTCAAGCCGGTGCCGGGGCCGCCCAGGACCCTCCAGGGCTTGGCGCCGACATGCTCGGCCACCGCGGTGGCCACCCTCCAGACCAGCAGGTAGACGAGGCCCACGAAGATGAACTTGAGAGCAACCAGGATCGCCGCGGGCATCTAAGAGACCATCCTCAGACGGCGCCCTACCGGGCCGACGTGTGCCCGCGCCATCCGTGCCTCAGCATCCTCAGGGTCGCGCGCCGGTGCCACGCCGGTCAGTCTACGGCACCGGACACCAGCGCCACCAGCGGGTGGTGCCCGACCTCCGGGAAGGTGAACACGGCGCCTTACCTCTGGCATGGAGCCGGGTTGTGGATCGTAGGCTGGTTGGGCACAATCGCGACCAGCGAGCAGGGAGTGGAGAGAGTGCCCGCAGGAAGCCGACCCGTAGTGGTGATCGCCGAGGTGCTGGCGGTAAGTTGCGCGGAGTACCTGCGGGACACCTGCGAAGTGGTGGAGGCGTCCGGGGAGTCCAGGTCCCGCCTCATGGACCTGCTCGCGGATGCGGAGGGGCTGGTGGTCCGCAGCGGCACCAGGGTGGACCGGGAGCTAATGGACGCCGCCCCGCGACTGCGCGTGATCGGCCGGGCCGGCGTGGGCGTGGACAACATCGATCTCGACGAGGCCACCCGCCGCGGCATCCTCGTGGCCAACGCTCCACTGGCCAACAGCGTGTCGGCTGCTGAGCACACCTTCGGGCTGATGCTATCCCAGGCCCGCAACATCGCCCGGGCCGATGCCACCATCCGGGCAGGCAGGTGGGACCGGGCGGCCTTCCGGGGGGTGGAGCTCCACGGCAAGGTCCTCGGCCTGGTGGGTCTGGGCAGGATCGGCACGCTGGTTGCTCAGCGGGCTCTGGCGTTCGGAATGAGCGTGCTGGCCTACGATCCCTACATCACCGCCGACCAGGCTCGGCAGGCGGGAGGGGAACTCAGGGACCTGGACTCGCTGCTGGCGGACTCGGACTTCATCTCCCTCCACCTCCCGAGGACCCCGGAGACCGAGAACCTGCTCGACGCGGTCGCCTTCTCCAAGGTCAAGCCGGGGGTGCGGATCGTCAACGCCTCCCGGGGCGGGATCATCGATGAGGATGCCCTGGCGGCGGCTATCCGCTCGGGACGGGTCGCCGGCGCCGCGCTGGACGTCTTCGCAACCGAACCCCTGGTCGGCGGGCCACTGGTCGACCTACCCCAAGTGGTGCTCACCCCCCACCTGGGGGCATCCACGGCCGAGGCCCAGGACAAGGCCGGTCTGCACGTCGCCGAGGCGGTGGTGGCGGGGCTGATGGGCGAGCCGGTTCCAGCCGCCGTCAACCGGGTTTGACCGCCTCCGCCCTTCTGGCTGTATTCTTATGCATCAAACGTGTATAGTCATGCAGCCATGACACTGCAGGTTTCGGTACTAGGCGCCTCCGGGTACGCCGGGGGCGAACTCATCCGGCTGGTGGACGACCATCCGGAGATGGAGATCGCCTACCTCGGCGCGCACAGCCGGGCCGGATCCCGGCTGGGTGACGTCCATCCGCACCTGGGCGGCGGCGCCCGCCGGCTGGAGCCGACCCGCTCCGACCTCCCGGACGGGATCGACGTCGCCTTCCTCGGCCTCCCGCACGGCTCGTCATGGGAACCGGCGCATCTTCTGGCCGAGGCCGGGGTGGCGGTGTTCGACCTGGGAAGCGACTACCGGATGGACACGCCCGAGCGGTACGAGGCCGCCTACGGGAGCCCTCACCCCCTCCCCGCTCAGTTGCCCGCCTGGCTGTACGGGCTACCCGAGCTGTTCGGCGGCGCCCTCCCCGGTAGCACCCGTGTGGCAGTCCCGGGTTGCTACCCGACCTCGGCCCTGCTCGGCCTGGCCCCGCTCCTGTCTGCCGGTCTCATCGAGGGCCCCATAGTGGTGGACTCCATGTCCGGGGTTACCGGAGCAGGACGCGGGCTGAAGGCCGGGCTCCTTTTCGGAGCGGTGGACGAAAGCGTCAAGGCGTACGGGGTGACGACCCACCGCCACCGGCCCGAGATCGAGATGGGATTGGAAGCCGTCGCCGGTGTCCCCGTGCCCGTGCAGTTCACCCCCCATCTGGTACCCATGCAGCGGGGCATCCTCTCCACATGCTCGGCAACGCTCACCCGGGCCGGGGAGGTCGACTCGACCCTCCGGGACGCCTATCACGACTCCAGTTTCGTGGACGTGCTCGACACACCACCCCAGACCAGGTGGGTGGTGGGCTCCAACCGCGCCCTGATACACTCCGCCGAGGACGGCCCCACCGGACGGGCGATCATCACCGTTGCGATCGACAATCTGGGAAAGGGCGCCGCCGGGCAGGCGATCCAGTGCGCCAACATCGCGCTCGGGCTCCCGGAGACGGCCGGCCTGACCACCGTCGGGTGGTTGCCGTGACCACCGGCCACACCGCCCCCACTCCGCACCGGTCGCGCATCGCCGCCGCCATGGCCAAGGCCAGGGTCCTGACCGAGGCCATGCCCTATATCCGAGCGTTCGCCGGCAAGACCGTGTTGATCAAGTACGGCGGTTCGGCGATGGTGGACGAGACCCTGCGGTCGAGCTTCGCCCGTGACATCACCCTGCTGGGGCTCTTGGGCCTCCGGCCTGTGGTGGTTCACGGCGGCGGCCCTCACATCTCCAGGGCTATGGCTCGGGCGGGGATAGAGCCTCGCTGGGTGGACGGCCTGCGGGTCACCGACGAGAAGACCCTGGGCGTCGTCCGGACCACGCTGGCGGGCACGATCAACCCCGATATCGTTCGGCTGCTGAAGGACCACGGTGCCGACGCCCGAGGATTCGGCGACCTCGGCAGCGGCTTGCTGGTCGCTCGCCGGCTCCATCCCGACCTGGGCTTCGTGGGCGAGATCACCGACGTGCGCACCGAACTGATCGATGGCCTGCTGGACCAGGGCGTGGTGCCGGTTGTTGCGCCCCTGGCGCGCGGCACGGACGGGAACGACTACAACATCAACGCTGACACCGCGGCCGGCGCACTGGCCGCAGCTCTGGGCGCCCGGAAACTCATCTACCTGACCGATGTCGAGGGGCTGTACCGCGACCTCGATGACGAGGACAGCCTGATCGAGGCCATGTTCGTGAACGAACTTCGGGAGTTGCTGGTGAGCGGTAACGTCTCCGCCGGGATGCTCCCCAAGCTGGAGTCGTGCATCAAGGCGCTGGAGGAGGGCGTTCCCCAGGCCCATATACTCGATGGCCGGATCCAGCACGCCGTGCTACTGGAAGTGTTCACACCGGAAGGAATCGGAACGATGATCACACCCGGAGACAGATGGTGACTACCACCCCGACCATCGCCCAGCGAGAAGCCGCCTCGATAATCCAGACCTACGGCCGTTCCCCGGTGACCTTCGTGCGCGGCGACGGCTGCCGCCTGTACGACGAGGACGGCAACGACTACCTCGACTGCCTGGCCGGCATCGCGGTGGCGTCCGTCGGGCATGCGAATGCCGCGGTCGCCGCGGCGGTGGCGCGCCAGATGACCCGGCTGGTCCACGTGTCCAACCTCTACTACATGGTCCCGCAGGTCGACTTGGCAGAGAGGCTCACGGCCCTCTCCGGACTGGACCGGGTGTTCTTCGCCAACTGCGGGGCCACCGCCAACGAGACGGCCATCAAGCTGGCCCGGCGGTGGGGCCAGAAGACGCGAGGTCCCGACTGCTACGAGATCGTGTCCTTGCTGGACTCGTTCCACGGGCGCACGCTCGGCGCCCTGGCCGCCACCGGCCAGCCCAAGAAGCAGGCCGTCTTCCGGCCCCTTCCCCCAGGGTTCGTGCAGGTAACGGCCAACGACATCGAGGCCATATCCCGTGTGGTCGGACCGCAGACCGCGGCGGTGATGGTCGAGACTACGCAGGGCGAGGGAGGAATCCGTCCACTCCGAGCGGACTACCTCCGAGCGCTGCGGGAACTCTGTGACGAACGGGACGTGCTGCTCATCCTCGATGACATCCAGGCCGGGATGGGACGCACCGGATCGTGGTTCTCCTGGCAGCAGCTGGGGGTGGAACCCGACATCGCCACGCTGGCCAAGGCCCTGGCCAACGGCCTGCCGATCGGCGCCTGCCTGTCGACGGAGCGGGCGGCGGCGTTCGACTACGGGGATCATGGCACCACCTTCGGGGGCGGCCCCGTGGTCACCACGGCGGCGCTGGCCGTGCTCGACGAGATCGAGCAGCGCGATCTTCTCACCAACTGCCGGCAGCGGAGCCGGCAGTTCGTCTCTCTCCTGAGCGAAGTCCACGGGGTCAGCGCTGTCCGGGGTCGGGGGCTGATGCTCGGCGCCGTGCTCGACTCCCCGAGAGCGGCCGAGGTCAACGCGGCGGCCCTGTCCAACGGATTGCTGGTCAACAACGTGACGGAGGACACCGTGCGCTTCACCCCGCCGCTGATCATCAGCTCCGACGAAGTGGACGAGGCGGTCGCGAAGTTCGAAGCCTCGCTCACCTAGCGGACGCCGGTTCCGCTACCGGTCAACCTGCCTGGGCCGATCCCGCCCGCAGCGGCCGAGCAAAGACACCGGCTTGGTCGTCTCGCTTCATAGCATGGCCCTATGAGAACGATTATCAATACCCTGACTCCTAAGCCCGGCGTTTCCTGGCGGCTGCTACTGGTTGCCCTATCGGCCTTCGGGTTGCTGGCCACGGCCTGCGCCGATGAGCCGCGGGACAGTCTCGGCGACGGTTCCCTGGGCACTGTGGAGGTCGCCGCGGGTGAATCGATCCAGATCCGCTCCGTCTACACCAACGGTGGAGACCTCATGCTGTTCGGCAACTCGGCGGAGCGGGCCATCGTGTTCGCTGTGGAGGACTACGGTCGCATCCACGGGTTCGCCGTGAACCTCGGAGTCGGACTCGACGACATGTGCTCGCCCGAAGGCGGCATGATCACCGGGTCTATGGTGGTAGCGGAGGGCGATGTGGTCGGTGTCGTCGGAACGAACTGCTCGGCGGCGGCCGCCCATGCGTCGCCCCTCATCACCAGGGCAGGCATGGTCCTGATCTCGCCTTCCAACACGGCGCCGTCCCTGACGTCGGACCTGGCCGGTAACGAGGGCGCAAGCCACTTCGCCGGGTACTACCGGACGGCCCACAACGACCTGGTCCAGGGCGAGTCCGTGGCCCACTTCCTGTCGGGAGAGGGCGTGACCAGCGCTGCGGTGGTCCACGACGGCGGTCCCTACACCCTGGGTCTCGCCACGGCCTTCTCCGACGCGTTCGCCGAACACGGAGGCGCCATAACAGGTACCTGGGAGGTCGACCGCGAGGACGAGGATCTGGTGCCGGTCCTCACCGAGATAGCCGCAGGAGACCCCGATGCCCTGTTCTTCCCGATCTTCTGGCCGACCGGCCGGTACCTGGTGGAGCAGGCCGCTGAGATGCCGGAGTTCTCGGACATGGTGTTCTCAACCGCCGACGGATTGCTCAACGACAACTTCCTTAGCCTGCCCCAGGGCGAGGGCACCTACGTATCGGGCCCCGACACACGCTTCGGGAATAACACCAACCAGACCACCGGCCAGAGCGCGCCCAGCCTCCGGGCCCGGTTCGAGGAGACCGCCGGTGGGTCACCCACCGGGACATTCTGGGGCCATGCCTACGACGCCACGGTGCTGCTCCTGAACGCGATCAGCGCCGCCTCCTACGTGAGGTCGGATGACGGGGTCCTCGTGATCGACCGGGCCGGAGTGCGCGAGTACCTCGACAACCTGTCAGGGTTCCAAGGCGTCACAGGGGTCCTGAGCTGTGACGAATTCGGGGACTGTGGTGGTGCCGGGGTGGTGATCTACGAGCACCTCGACTCCACCGACGTAGATGCCACCCGCCAGAACGTGGTCTACGAGGTCGGACCCGACGACCGGCGGGCACGCGCCTCCCTAACCGGCCACGAGGAGGCGTGAACGGACTCAGGCGGATCGGTCGGGTGGCCTCGAGCTATCGATAATCGGTCCGTCGGCTACGTGAGCGCGACCTATCTCACGAATGTCGACCTTCTACCGTTTATTGGGTAATGAACCTGCCACCGTTCCAGAGGCTCGTCGACGAGCACGGCCAGGCCGTCCACCGTTACCTGTGCGGGATGGTTGGCCGGGATGCGGCCGACGACTGCCTGCAGGAGACCCTCCTGGCGGCGCTGCGTTCCTACGAGAGGCTGCGACACGACCGGAACCTAAGGGGCTGGCTCTTCACGATCGCCCATCGCAAGGGCATCGATCACGTGCGGCGGCACGCAAGGGAAGTACCTTCTCCGTCGCCCCCGGACCGTCCCTCGCCACCCCAGACCGTACGGGACACCGACCTCTGGAACCGGGTGGGCAGCCTGCCGACCAAGCAGCGCACCGCGGTCACCTTGCGCTACCTGGGCGACCTGCCCTATGCGGACATAGCCTCGGTGATGTCCATCAGCGAGCCGGCCGCCCGCCAGAACGTCCGCGCCGGGCTGGCCTCCCTTCGAAAGGACTACACATGAGCAAGATTGCCGACCGGATCAGGAACCTGCCATCGGACGATCACACGGGTGCTATGGACCGTTTCGCCCGCCGGGCGGTCGAGGAGGGATCGGCCCGGGTCGCCTTCAGCGCGGTGGCGTCTCCCATCGGCGATCTAACCGCCCTGGTGACTGCACGAGGCCTCCTCGCCCTCGCGTTCGAGACGGATGACCTGGATCGGATCATGGAGTCTGTGGCTACCAAGTTATCCCCTCGCATCGTCCGGGCCCCGTCGGCGGTGGCACGGGTGCGGTCCTGGCTCGACTCCTATTTCGAAGGCCGTCCGCAGCCCGCGCCCGGTCTCGACCGCTCCCTGATCACCCCCTTCCAGGAACGGGTGCTCGCCGCCACCGCCGCCATCCCGCTGGGCGAGATCCGCACGTACGGGCAGGTGGCCTCCCTGGCCGGAAACCCCAAGGCGGCCCGTGCCACGGGACGAGCCTTGGGCGCCAACCCGATACCGGTCGTGCTCCCCTGCCACCGGGTGGTCGCCGCCGACGGCAGCCTCCACGGCTACGCCGGCGGCCTCGACCGCAAGCGACTGCTACTCGACCACGAAAAGGCCATATTCGGCGCCCGGGCATCGTGACTCTCCGGTAGGCCGGTTGTCCGATCATTACCCTTCCCGTATGCGGCCTACCGTCATCATGAAGGCGGCCATGACCCTCGACGGTCAGTTGGCTGCGGCGGACGGGACATCCCAGTGGATCAGCTCGCCGGAGGCGCGCCGGGATGCTCACCGGCTGAGGGCACAGGTCGATGCGGTAATGGTCGGCGCCGGGACGGTACGGGCCGACGATCCCCGGCTGACGGTCAGGCTGCCCGCGGAGAGCGATGAGGGAGTGGCGCAACCGGTCCCGGTGATCGTGGCCGGGTCAGGTCCGCTTCCGACCGGAGCGCAGCTGTTCCGCCGTGATCCCATCGTGCTGGCGCCGAGGGAGCTGGACCTGCCCGGGCGGCTGATCGTGGCGCCCGACTCGACGGGTGACCGCGTGAACCTCGCTCACGGCCTCGACCAGTTGGGGTCGCTTGGGATAGCGACCATCATGCTGGAGGGAGGGTCCGGCATGTTCCTCTCGTTCCTCGACGCCGGTCTGATCGACCGGGCTGTCCTCTATTACGGCCCGCTCCTGGCCGGAGGGGTCGGTGCTCCCCTGTTCGGGGGAAGCTGGGCGACGCTGGCCGATGGGCGCGCTGTGCAAATCAACGAAGTCCGCCACCTGGGCCGCTCGATCCGGCTCGATGCCGATCTGGCCTGCTGAGGGAGAACTGAGGCTCCTGCGGCCCTGCAGCCATCGTCGAGATCGTGACCACCCTACGGACCGGCAACCACCCGCAGCGGCCCCGGGAACCGTGAACAACGCCCTGAGACGGTAACGTGTGGCCTCTTGGAGGATGCGGTGACATACGAGTGGTGGCAGGAGGCTGTCTTCTACCAGATCTATCCCCGCAGCTTCATGGACTCGAACGGGGACGGGATCGGCGATCTGGCCGGTATCACCTCCAAGCTCGACTACCTGTCCGGCACGCTCGGCGTCGACGCCTTGTGGATCTCGCCCTTCTATCCCTCCCCGATGGCCGATTTCGGGTACGACGTGGCCGACTACACCGATGTGGACCCCATGTTCGGCACGCTCGCCGACTTCGACGCTCTCGTGGATGGCGCCCACGAACGGGGCATGAAGGTCATCATCGACTGGGTACCGAACCATTCCTCGTCCCGACACCCCTGGTTCCTGGAGTCCCGCTCCTCCCGCGACAATCCCAGGCGCGACTGGTACGTGTGGAAGGACCCGGCGCCCGACGGCTCGCCGCCCAACAACTGGATCTCGGTCTTCAGCGGCCCGGCCTGGACCCTCGACGACCACACCGGCCAGTACTACCTCCATAGCTTCCTGCCCGAGCAGCCCGATATCAACTGGCGCAACGACGAGACCCGGGCGGCGATGCTCGATACGCTCCGCTTCTGGCTGCGCCGGGGTGTGGACGGGTTCCGCCTCGACGCCTGCCACTTCTCGATGAAGGACCCCCTCTACCGATCCAACCCGGTGCTGGAAACTCCCAGACACGGCTACAAGAACCTCGGCGAGTACGACTCCCTCGATCACGTCTACGACCGGGGTCACCCCGACATCCACGGCCTGTTCCGGGAGGTCCGGGCCGTGCTTGACGGGTTCTCGGCGGAGCAACCCCGGTTCTCGGTCGGGGAGATACACCTGGAGGGCGAGGAGTGGGCCTCCTACTACGGCGACGGGGACGAGCTCCACATGCCGTACTACTTCGGGATGCTCCACGGGGACTGGACCGCCTCGTGGGCCCGCCAGGTGGTCGAGACCCAGGAAGAGGTCCTACGGCCGGGAGCGTGGCCCAACCACGTCGTGGGCAACCACGACGAGATCCGGATCGCAACCCGGTACGGGGAGCGCCGGGCCCGCCTCGCCACCATGATGCTCCTCACCCTGCGGGGAACCCCGACTCTCTACTACGGGGACGAGCTGGGCATGGTCCAGGCCGACATCCCGCCGGATCAGCAGCAGGATCCGTGGGGCCGTCGCCAACCCGGCTTGGGACGGGACGGATGCCGCACCCCCATGCAATGGACCGCCGGCGAGTACGCCGGCTTCACGACCGGCCGGCCGTGGCTGGCCACCGTCGACCCCGACGGCACCAGGAACGTCGAGGCGCAGTTAGGCGATCCGGACTCCATGCTCGGCCTCACCCGCCGCCTCATTGAGGTGCGGAAGGGCTCCCGGGCGCTCCGAACGGGTTGCTACGAAGCCATCGAGGGCCTGCCGGAGACCGTGTTCGCCTACCGCCGCCGCTCCGGAGGCGAAACGGTGCGCGTCTACCTCAACTTCGGTGACGAACCGGTCCGGCTCCCGGCGGAAGGGACCATGCTGGCGGCTACCCGCACGGGTGCGAAGGGTCCGATCGGCGGTGTCCTGGCTCTGGATGGTCTCGACGGAGCGGTCCTGGCTTCGTGACCCGGCGGTTCCCGGAGGGTTTCCTGTGGGGCGCCGCCACGGCGTCCTACCAGATCGAGGGGGCGGTGGCCGAGGACGGGAGGTCAGAGAGCGTCTGGGATCGATTCTGCCGGCTTCCCGGACGGGTGCTCAACGGCGACACCGGTGATGTGGCCTGCGATCACTACCACAGATGGCGCGACGACATCCGGATCATGGAGGACCTGGGGCTGTCGGCCTATCGCTTCTCGGTGGCGTGGCCCCGGGTGGTGCCTAGCGGCAGGGGCCCCGCCAACCAGGCCGGCCTGGACTTCTATGACCGGCTGGTGGACGGGCTACTGGAAGCGGGAATAGAGCCGTTCGTCACCCTGTTCCACTGGGATCTCCCGCAGTGCCTCGAGGATGAGGGCGGGTGGAGGGTGCGGGGAACGGCGCATGCCTTCGCCGACTACGCCGCGGCCGTCGAGTCCCGGCTCGGGGACCGAGTGCGGCACTGGATGACCCTCAACGAGCCCTGGGTGGTGGCGCACCTCGGCCACCGTACCGGTCAGCACGCCCCCGGCCTGGTCGGCTCGGGGGCGGAACTGGACGTGGTCCATCACCAGTTGCTCGGACATGGCCTGGCATCCCAGACGCTGCGGGCCGGGCACTCCGGCCACGAGGTGGGTATCGCTCTCAATCTCGAGCCCCGGATGCCGCGCTCGGATCATCCACTGGACCGCGACGCGGCCGCCCTCGAGGAGGGCCTGATGAACCGGTGGTTCCTGGACCCGCTCTTTCTCGGACGGTACCCGGACGACCTCCTGGCCGTTGCGGGCTGGTCGGCGTCGGCGGTCGCCGATGGCGATCTCGAGATCATCGGCCGCACGCCCGATTCGATCGGCCTCAACTACTACCGCACCGACGTGGTCGGACACCCGGGTCTCAGGGACTGCGACCGGCCGCCTCCGCTTCGCGACCCGGCCGCCGAGGCGACCGAGATGGGCTGGCCCGTGACACCCGAAGGCCTGGGCGCGATGCTCCGGATGCTGGCGGGGTACGGCGCCCGCGCCGTCTACGTAACCGAGAACGGTGCCGCCTACCCCGACACGATCCGGGACGGGGACCGTGTCGAGGACGAGGATCGCCGCTCCTACCTGGAGCGCCATCTTGTCGAAGCTGCCAGGGCGATAGATGACGGCGTTCCGCTCCGGGGCTACTTCGCCTGGACCCTGCTGGACAACTTCGAGTGGGGCTTCGGTTACTCGCGCCGCTTCGGCCTCGTCCATGTGGACCACGCCACCCAGCGGCGAACTCCCAAGGCCTCGGCCTACTGGTACCGGGATGTCATCGCCCGCAACGCCGTCTGACCCGACGCCCGGCAGGTGGGTGGTGTTCAGCGATTTCTAAGACGACTTAGCAACTAGCGAATCGCGGTTGTCGCGGCCCGGTAGGCCCTGGCCATGAACGAGGCCATCTGCTGGCGGGTCGTGCAGGCATCGGGGGAGAAGGTCGTCCCCGAGGTGCCCTCCGTCAAACCCAGCCCGTAGATGCGGCCGATGTCTCCGCTCGCCGCCGTATCTCCCCCGTGGAGGTCCGTGAAGGGGGTCGCAACCACGGGAGCGAGTCTTCCCGTCACCACGGCGTGGAACCTGGCCAGGAGGGTCGCCATCCGGCCGCGGGCCACGCATGCATCGGACGAGATGCTCGTGAACGGCTCACTTGCGATGATGCCGAGCCCGTACAAGCCCCGGATGTCGTCCCGATGGGCGTCCGAGACCTCCCCGAGATCCGTGAAGGGCGTCTCGGCCAGGGGAGGGTCCTCGCCCTGCACGGCCCTGAACAGCCGGGCGAGGAAGGAAGCCGCCTGTGGCAGCGACAGGAGCGTGCGCGGGGAGAAGGTGGTGTCCGAGGTGCCTGCCGTGACACCGAGCCCGTAGATGCGGCGGATGTCGTCACGGTGGGCGTCCGAAGCCTGCCCGAGATCGGTGAATGGCGTCTCTACCACCGGAGCCTCGCCCGCCGGAGCCCCTCCGTCCGCCGTGGGGTTCCCGAGCTGCAGGCCGACGATCACCGGATCGTGGTCGGATGACCGGAAGGCGTTGGCCTCGTAGATCGGTAGGGCTGCCGATTCCCGCTCGTACGCCCGCTCGCCCGGGTCACGGACATCGTCGTTGTAGTCGAACAGCGGAGGCTCGTCGGCGTTGATGTACCACCCGGCTACCCCGGTGACCTGGCGCAGCATCGACGGGCTGCCCATGGCGTAGTCCAGGTATCCGAGCTGGCCGTCGAACAGGTACCCGTAGGCGTCGGTTCCCACGAACCGCCTGATCAGGTCGGTATAGCCAACCGCTTCCAAGGCCCTGACCGGATCTTCCCGGGCGTAGGCGTTCAGATCACCGATGATCAGGATGTCGGGATCCCCGCCGGCTGTCGGATCGGAGGCGAGGTACCGGGCAAGGGCTTCGGCGGCCGCCGTCCGGATGCCGTTGCAGTTGCCCTGACCGTCCCGGAGATCCGGATCGCCCAGTTCCTCGCAGCTCGATCCCTTCGACTTGAGATGGTTGACGGCCACCGTGAAGCGCTCTCCGGTCGCCACCTCCTCGAACGTCTGGATCAGGGCGGGCCGGTTCTTCGTGTCCAGGAAAGTCGCATCGACCGACGTGTCGATGATGGCGTGCGGCCCGGCGGGCGTCACCGACTCCGGCCGGTAGACCAACCCGACCTTGATGACATCGCCTCCGATTGTCCCCGTGTCCACGTAGGCATACCTGTCGGAGCCCTCCGCGAAGTTGAGGGCGTCGACCAGACCGGCGAGCGAGGCCGAGGCGTTGTTCTCGAGCTCTACCAACCCGAAGACATCCGCGTCGATGGCCACCATCGCGGCCACGATCTTGTCACGCTGCCGGCGCAGTTCCGCCGCCGAGTCGGCGCCCCGGCAACCGAGACCGCCGTCCGGACCGCATCGCGGCGTCCCGTCGTCGATCGTGGTGAAGTAATTCAGGACGTTGAAGCCGGCCACCCGGAGGCGGCCGCCCGCACCGGCGGGAGCAGCGGGCCGCGGATTGTCCGCGGTGAAGGTGTAGTCGAACCTCTCGGGCACGGGCTGAATCCGCCACGCGCCGGATGCCCAGTGCATCACGCCACCCAAGCCCTTGATCGAGTCGCCGCCCCGGAAGCGATTGGTGTTACTCAACCCGCCACTCGGATACGGGTAGGCCTCATCCTCCCCCTGCGGCGGGAAGGTGGCATCGTTCTGGTCTCTGCTGCCGTCGTCGAGGATGATCCGTCTGGTGGCCAGGTCGGCCAGGAACGCCGCGTATCCGGCCACGCTCGGCGTGTGTCCATGGGTGAACTGGTACGGCCGGCGCCCCTCGGTGAGCACCAACTCCCCGTACCGGGCGAGCCAGTAGTACTCGCTGACCACCAGCTTGCCGGGGAACGTGACGATCATGCCTTCGAGGTTCTCGAAGGTTCCCTCCGCCCGGGTGCTGCCGGGGGCGGGAAGCATCACTGCCGTCGGGGTCGGGAGATCGTTTCCGGACGAGCGGACCGTGACGCTTCCGGCGGAAGCGTTGATCTGGCTGGCGCCGCCGAACTCCCCCGCCGTCCCGACCACTGCCACGCTGTCGCCCACGGACAGGCCGGCCGGGCACGCGGTGGAGCAGTAGACGAAGATGCCTTCGGAGGTCTCCGGGTCGCCGTCGCTGTCGGCGTCCTCCTCCTGGAGGAAGAAGCCACTCAACACGTCATCCCGCTCGAACAGGGAAGTGGTTATCGCCTCGACCGCAACCTGTCCTGTGATCGCGACGGTCGCTCCGCTGCCCTGTATCTGCGAGATGCGCAGCAGTTCGGGAGAGGCTGTGGCGGTGGCCGGCGCGTCGGAGCGGCGCACCTGGTCGGCGAACGCCGGTACGGATGCGTGGGCCGGTCCGGCCCCGACCACGGTGAACCAGGCAACCATCAGGACCAGTGCGGCCCGGGCGCCGGCGGAGAGGCGTGTCAAGTCAAAGCCTTCCCGGCTGGCGTGTGCATGCGACGTGCCGACCGTCGACGTGCAATCGACGCCGAATCGCGAGGGAATGGTCCTGGTCTCATCATTGCTCCAGAGTCCGCTGACGGAAGGTGCCCCGGCCGGCGGCCGGGGCACCTTCTCCCGACGTACGGGAGGGTCCTACATGGCGGGTACTTTCAAGACCCAGCCGATGTGGATCAGATCGGGGTTGGTCAAGGACCGGCCGTCGGCCTGAACCTGCCCCTCGTTGAGGGCGAAGATCTCGGGCCAGCGGTTCTCGTCCCCGAGGTGGGTCATGGCGATCTTCCGCAGGGTGTCGCCCGCCCGGACGATTACCCCGGTGGTCTCGGGCTCGGGCTCGAGGGCGATGATCCTGCCCCCGCCACCGGCCGGGTAGTCCGCGGCCGTTATCTTGCCTCCGAGATCCATCGATATGTAGTTGGCCAGAGCCTGCTGGTAGCTGACGCCCAGCTTGGTGAAGGCGATGTCGGCCAACGGGTAGCAGTCCCCGCCGTTTGCCAGGAAGTCGATCGTGGCCAGAGCGACCGGACCTCCGGCCACCACCTGCCCATCACTGACGATCACCGTGCCGTCGTCGAGGACGACCTCTCTCACCCGCTCTCCGGGATTGCCGACCAGGGAGCAGTCGCCGTCGCGGGCGATCTCCCGGGCAGGAGCGGCCGGATCGTAGGTGAGCGTGAACCCTGATACCTGGGCGAACTGGCCCCCGGCGCCGGGCAGGCGGTCCAAGCCCTGCTCCAGCAGGACATGGAAGATCTCCCGTGACACCTCGGCCACCACGACGAAGTTCCTGAACGGAGCGATGTCCCAGGTGGTGCCGACGGTTATCTCTCCCGGCGGGATCAGCGAGCTGTTGCGGATACCCCCGCCGTTCTGGATCGCCACGTCCGCTACCGGGATACCGAACGATTCGGCCAGGTTGGTAGCGGTGGCTCGTAGCGCGTCGGCCATGAGGTTGCCCTCGTTGGTCGCCATGATGCGGATCTGCGGACGGCGGCCGTCCAACGCCACCTCGCTGGTCCCGATAACCTGGGCGTCGATCAGCGCCACCGCCGCCGACAGGGGCTCGATGACCTCGGCCTGGACCGTGGGATCGGGCTCCACGTCGAAGCCCACCCCGATCGACCGTCCAACCGCCGCGGTCACGTTGCCGGCGGCGTCGAAGGTGACGTTCAGCTCACCGATGCAGCGGTACCCGCCCGGGGCGGTGATGACCGGCACCATCGTCCCTGAGGCATCCTCCACCATGATCGGGTACGGCGCCACCGCTTCCTCCTCGGCCAGGCAGGTGTCGCCCTCGTTCTTCAGGAGGTCGTCGCCTCCTCCGGCGATCACCACGTCGACTCCGGAGAGGCTCCCGACCAGCTCAATCTCCTCGGCCACATCCTGGAGATGGCTGACCAGGATGATCTTGTTGACTCCCTGGCCGGTCAGGCTCTCCACCGCCGCCGTCACCGCCGGCAGGACCGGGGATACGACCGCGTTCCGCGGAGTGGAGATGTTGGGCAGCATCGGGGTGACGGCGCCGATCACGCCGATCCGCTCGCCGCCGGTCTCGATAACCGTGCTACCCGCGATGAGGCCCTGGTCCACCAGCGCCTGCAGCATCGGCTCCCCGGAGAAGTCCACGTTGGCGGACAGGAAGGTCACCGCCGGCGAGAAGCCGGTCACGAACCGGGCTGTGACCTCGGGACCCAGGTCGAAGTCGTGGTTGCCGAGGGCCATGGCGTCGTAGATACCGCTCAAGGCAATGGAGTCATAGAGAGCACCCTCACGGGCCAGGGATACGCCCAGCTCCTGGGATGCCAGGAAGTTGTCCCCCGAGGTCAGCGTCACCACTCCCGTACCGGAAGCCCCGGCCTGCAGCTGCTTCATGAGCGCCACGAACCGGGCTACGCCGGGATCGGCGTTCTCGTCGGGAAGGAGCTTCGACTCGCCGTCGTTGTTGTGCAGGATGGTAAGGGTGAATCCCTCGTCGCCTGTATCCTGCGCTATCCCGGCCGAGGGTGTTGATACCAGGATCCCGGCCAGTAGCGCTAGCCCGGCAAGGATCGCCAAGGTTCGCCTATGTCTTACAACTGTCATCTCCGCTCCTTCTCCTCTACGGGGTGTGCAAGCCTAGGTGCTAGTGCGCGAGCTTGAGAATCCGGTGAACGGGTTGGGCAGGTGATGGTGGACCCGATCATCCGCCCGATGATGAAGCGGAGTCCCAGCCGCCGCGAGGATGGGGCAGGCCCATGAGCGTGACCGTCCGGTACGGGATCGTCGGTACCGGGATGATGGGCATCGAGCACATCGGGAACATCCGGGCCCTGCCCGGCGCCGAGGTGGCAGCGGTGGCGGATCCGCACCTTCCTTCGCGGCAGGCAGCCCTTGAGGCGCTGGCGGACCAGGACTTGGCGGTCTTCGAGGACCACCGCGCCCTCATCGACTCCGAGTTGTGCGATGCGGTGGTGCTGGCCACCCCCAACATGACCCACATCGATCTGCTCCGCGACCTGATGGAGACCGATCTGCACCTGCTGGTCGAGAAGCCCCTATGCACGAGGATCGAGGACTGCCGGTGGGTGGTAGAAGCTCAGCGGCGGCGGGAACAGGTTCTCTGGGTCGGGATGGAGTACCGCTACATGCCTGCCACCGCCCGGCTGATCGCCGAGGTCCGGAGGGGCACGGTCGGCGACCTGAAGATGCTGGCCATCCGGGAGCACCGCTTCCCGTTCCTGCCCAAGGTGAACGACTGGAACCGGTTCAACGCCAACTCCGGAGGAACCCTGGTGGAGAAGTGCTGCCACCACTTCGACCTGATGAACCACATCATCGGCAACCCCCCGGTACGGGTCTTTGCCTCGGGTAGCCAGGCGGTCAACCATCTGGACGAGTGCTACGGCGGGCACCGGCCTGACATCCTCGACAACGCCTACGTGATCGTGGACTACCGGGACGGGCAGCGGGCCATGCTCGACCTATGCATGTTCGCCGAAGGAGGCGAAAACCAGGAGGAACTGGTGGCGGTCGGCGACCGCGGCAAGGTGGAGGCCCGCATACCGTCCGGCCTGGTGCTGACCGGTCTCCGGGACGGCGAATGGTTCTCTCCGACGGTCGAGACCGCCACCGACAGCCGGATCGCCCACACCGGCGGCCACCACGGAGCGTCATACCTGGAGCACCTGGAGTTCCTAAGAGCCATCCGCAACGGCACGCCGCCCCAGGTCAGCGCCTACGACGGATACCTCGCCGTAGCCATGGGCGTAGCCGCCCAGCGCTCGATAGACGGGCACCGCCCCGTGGAGATGACCGAGGTGCTGTTCTAGTTGACCAGTGCTAACAAACGCACAGGGGCACAACTAGCAACTAGCCCTTTACGGAGCCGGCGAGGATGCCGGTGACGAAGAAGCGTTGGAGGGCGAAGAACACGATGATCGGTAGCAGTGTCGACAGGAACGCGCCGGCGGTCAGAAGGTGTTCGGCCTGGCCGAATTCGCCGGCCAGGGCTGCGATACGGGCTGTGGCCGGGAAGTTCTGCCCCGCGCCTCCCAGCATGGTGACCGCGATCATGTAGTCGTTGTAGGTCCACAGGAACTGGAAGATGGCGAAGGCCGCCAGCACCGGGACCGACAGCGGGATGACCAGCCGCCAGAAGATCTTGAAGTGGTCGGCCCCGTCGATGACCGCCGACTCGAAGATGTCCTTGGGCAACCCGCTGATGTAGTTGTGCAGGAGGAAGATGGCGAACGGCAGCGCGAAGCCGGTGTGGGTGAGCCAGACCGACACATGCCTGCCCGCCAGGTCGAGATCCGGGAACAAGGTCACGGTCTTTTCGAGGATCGGGAGGGTCAGATGGCCTCCGCCGCTGTAGAGCTGGAGTAGCGGTATCAGCGACATCTGGGCCGGTATGGCCAGCAGCGAAACGGTGGCGATGAACAGCCACTCCCGTCCCTTGAAGTCGATCCAGGCGAACGCGTACGCGGCGAAGGCGGCGAAGGCGATCGGGATCACCGTGGCCGGCAGGGCTATGGCCAGGGAATTGAGCAGGGCTCGCCACAGGCCGCCCTGGGCGCCGGCAGCGAGTATGTCGACGTAGTTGTCGAAGGTCAGGGTCTCCGACGGGTTCTCGACGACAACGGCCCACCACCCGGTGGCCCGCTGGGCGTTGCGGGTCCGGAACGAGTTGACCAACAGTCCCAGCGAGGGGATGGTCCACAGCAGGACCAGCATCCACAGCACCCAGGTGGGAATCGACCTCAGAAAGGCGTACGTGCGCTTGCCGAGGCCGGGTCCTCCGGTCGTGCTCAGCGTGGTCATCAGCCGGCCGCCTTCTGCATCCGGCGGATGTTCACGTAGAGGATCGGCAGCACGGCGATGAACAGCACCACCGCCAGCGCCGACCCGAGCCCGAAGTTCAGCTCGGTGAAGGCGCGCTGCCACATCTCGTTGGCGATCACCTGGGTGCCGAAGTTCCCGTTGGTCATCACCTTCACGATGTCGAACACCTTCATGACCAGCACGATCAGGGTGGTGATCACCACCCCGATGGTCGGAGCGATCTGGGGAATGATCACCCGCCAGAAGGCCTGCGCCTCGGAGGCGCCGTCCACCCGGGCCGCCTCGATGAGATCGGACGGTACCGCCTTGATGGCCGCCGAGAAGATCACCATCGTGAAGCCGGTCTGGATCCAGATCAGCACCAGCATCAGCCATACGTTGTTGAAGGGCGCCTGCTGGGCGAATTGGATGGTGGAGGCCACCACATCGCCGTTGTCCCTGACCTCGAAGCCGCCCACCCCGCGCCACAAGGCGTAGGCGAACCAGACCAGCGGCAGGGCGCAGACCGCCGCGCCGGCCCCGACCCCTCGCTCCCCCACCCGCCAGGCCCGGATCGCCAGGCGCACCAGGAGCGCCGCCAGAGCCAGGCTCAGGAGGGCTGCGATCCAGAACCCGGGACCACGGGACAGGCTGAGATTGCCCAGGCCCACCCAGAACGTGTTGATCACTCCCGTCTGCGGCTTCGACACGTCCCGCGCCAGGTACATGAAGCGCCAGATCACGCCGGCGCCCACGAACGAGATCGCCATCGGCATGAAGATGAGCGACTTGGCGACCGACTCCCCCTTGGACCGGTCGGCCAGCACGGCTATGGCAAGGCCCGCCGTCGTCGAGATCACGGTGACCGTGACCACCCACCACAGGTTGTTGAATATCGTTCCCCGCAGGGCCGCGAACACCGCGAACAACGCCAGCAGCGCGCCCAGCGCCGCTAGGCCACCGGATCCGGGCGAGAAGCTGATCCTGTAGCCGCTCTGGCGGCCCAGCAGGACCGAAACGCCCACCCCGATCAGGAGCAGTACCGCGCCCACCCAGAACAGCTTGCTGCCGAAGATGCCGGTCCAACCATCCACGTTGAAGATGTTGGGACTCCCGAACACGTCCCGGTAGTTGACGAAGCCGACGTATTCCTGGCCCCTGGCGTCGTGGAACGAGAGGAACAGGGTCCGGAGAGTCGGGATGATCAGGGTCGAGGCGATGAAGCCCAGCGCCGGCACCAGGAAGATGTAGGCCCGGGCGGACACCTCGATCCGGCCCCGGGCGGATTGGTCGGGAATGGGCTTGAGGCCGGCTAGCGCCCCGACCCCCAAACCGACGCCAATGGCGGCCACGTAGGCATCCGTCATGGTGCCGAGGCCGAGGTCGGGCACCAACCAGGCGCCCACCGCGTACCCGAGGGTCGCCCCCAGCACCGCCGAGCGGAGAGCCGGCGTCTTCCGGCCCCGGACCAGCCGTACCGCCAGGCCCGCCCCGGCACCGGCCAGGGCGAGAATCGCCAGCAGGCCGTATTGCAGGTCGGGCAGGACGGGCCACAGCTCGAGTGTGCCCTGCTCCCGCTCGAAGACGAGGATGACAGCCCGCATACCGGATGCTGCCAGAGCACCGAGCGCAACGCCGGCGCCGGCGCCGATCGCTAGGCGCGTCCCCGGTCGCTCGACAGTGCCCAGCAGGTAGCCCGCCACCGCTCCGATCGCGGTGGCCACCACCGTGCGGAGCACCGGACCGTCGATGACCCGGTTACCCCACAGCATGGCGAAGACGGCGAAGCTGCTAGCGGCTCCCACCAGGGTGGTAAAGACAACCCAGCGATCGGGGGCCAGGTCGAAGAGCTTGTTGGCGGCGATAAAGATCAGCCCGCTGGCGAGAATCGAGACCACCACCCCCGTGGCCGTAGTCTCCAGTTTGTCGACCGAGGTGATTCCCCACCAGGTGAGGGCGCCGAGGGCCGCGCCAACCACCACGGCGATGATCCGCCTGGTCCGGGAGCGCCGGCCGGTGCGGTCGATCCACAGCCCGGCCCCGCCGGCCAGGCCGAGGGCCATGAGGAGGTTGACGGCCACGCTCATGACGCCTACCACCCGCCGGCCTCCTCCATGTAGAGAGCCGACCCGCTAGCCGGGGTTCGGGTGTGTCTCATCGTTGTGGCCGGGCCGTCCTCTCATCAATGAGTTGGACACGGTGGGTGCCTACCGCCTGATAGGCACCCACCGTACAGCACCTAGCTGTTCAGTGCCTTAGGGCCAGGAGGCCTCAATCGCCTGGGTGGCCTCGTCGACCGTCTTGTCACCGTTCACCGCGCTGGTCGCCTCGGACCAGAAGGTCCCGGCGCCCACTGCGGCCGGCATCAGGTCGGAGCCGTCGAACCGGACCACCTCAGCCGTGAACAGGATGTCCAGGAAGGACTGCTCCAGAGGCTGGTAGAGGCCCAGGTCGGCGTTCAGGTTGGGGGACAGGAAGCCGCTCAGCACCGCTCCGCCACCCTTGGACAGATTCTGGAACCGTTGCCGGTTGTCTGCGTACTCGGGGCTGGCGTAGTACTCCATCACCGCCCATACCTCGGGCGCATCCCTGAAGGCGGACACCAGCGTCCCGGCGCCGAGCACCGGGCGGTCACCGCTCACCGACGGGAAGTAGAAGACATCGACACCGTCGGGACCGAACCGCGTGCCATCGGGGAAGAAGGCCGAGAAGAAGGAGGCCTGGCGATGCATCATGCAGTCACCCTCCACCAGCGGCCGGCCGTTGTCCCCGAAGAAGGTCGAGGCGATGGTTCCACCCTCCGCATACACGGCGCCCGGAGTGTTCCAGAGCGCGAGTATCTCGGTCCAGATGGCGTTCATCTCCGGAGTGTTGAACGGGATGGTGTGGGCCACCCACTCGTCGTAGAAGTCAGCACCCTCGTAACGGAGGGTCAGGTCCTCCACCCAGTCCGTGAAGGCCCATCCGGTGGCGCCGCCGGACTCGATGCCCACGCACCACGGCACGTTGCCGTCATCGATCATCTGCTGGCTGAGAGCCTTCAGGTCGGCCCAGGTTCCGGGGACCTCGTACCCGTTGGCCGCGAAGTCGGCCGGCCGGTACCACACCAGTGACTTGAGGTCCGCCTTGGTCGGGATGGCGTACTGGACGCCGTCGACGTTGCCGAATGCGTTCCATGCCGCGCCGATGTTGGCTTCCATGGTGGCGATGACGTCGTCGGGGATCGGCAGGAGCCAACCCTCACGGGCGAAGTCGGCGATCTTGCCGGGCTGCGGGAAGACCGCGATGTCCGGCGGGTTGCCACCGGCTGCCTGGGCGTTGATCAGGTCCGAGAAACTGCGCTCCCCGGTGTACTGGATGGTCATGTCGTTCTGGGCGGCGAAGATGTCGAGCGCCGCCTGATGCGAACCGGCCTCGGCGTCCGAGCTCTCCGGTCCGAACACCGTGACCGTCGTTCCGGCCAGTGGGTTGACCGCTTCGACCTCTACCGTCTCGGTCACCACCTCGGTAACGGTCTCGGTCACGGTCTCCGTAACAACCGATGTCACGGTCTCGGTCTCGGTGACGATCGACGTCACGACCACGGTCTCCGGTGTTGCGGGCGTATCCGACTCGTCCCCGCCGCAGGCGCCTGCTACCAGTGCAAGCGCTGCCAACAGCGCCAGGAGCCGTACGAACTTCACTTTCATGCTTTTCCTCCTCGAAACTTGCGTCGACTACCTGCCGGAAAAGGGCTGACCAGGCAGTCCTTCGCCTCGTGTAGCTGGCGTACCCTACTCGGACACATACACCCGCCCGAAATGCAACGTTCTCGCAATCACAGAACGAGTCGGCTGGTCGACAGGGCCGCGATGCTAGACCCGCCGCGACGCGTAAGGGCCTGTAAATGGGCCTTTTGTTCCCGAGAGTGCCGGACAGGTGAACCTCGCTTGGAGCAGGTCTCGATATAATCCGGCGTACCGGATCCGATCGCACGCCCACCTATCACCGCGCCGCGCTTTGAGGCCGGCGCGATCCTCCAAGCCCGACATGCGGTGGTGGACGCGCCTCGACCCCGACCGATCAGGAGAACGTAGAGATGATGGAGAACCGAGAGGGAGCACCGCTCGAATACAAGGTCCGCGACCTCGGCCTGGCCGGGCAGGGTCGGCGGGAGATCGAGCTTGCCGAACACGAGATGCCCGGGCTCATGGCGCTCCGGGAGCGGTACGGTGCTTCCAAGCCCCTGGCCGGTGCGCGCATCTCCGGCTCCCTCCACATGACGGTCCAGACGGCGGTTCTCATCGAGACCCTGGCGGAACTGGGCGCCGAGGTTCGCTGGGCCTCCTGCAACATCTTCTCCACCCAGGACCAGGCGGCCGCCGCGGTCGTGGTCGGCCGGCCCGAGACGGGCGGGACCCCGGAAGACCCGCGCGGCATCCCCGTCTTCGCCTGGAAGGGCGAAACCCTCGAGGAGTATTGGTGGTGCACGGATCGCATGCTGGCCTGGGCGGGCTCCGACGGCCCCTCCCTCATCGTGGACGACGGCGGGGACGCCACCCTGGTGGTCCACAAGGGGGCCGAGTACGGTCGGCTGGGCGCCGTGCCCTCGTTCGACCCCGACGGCGAGCCCGAGGAGTGGGGCGTGATACTCGACCTGCTCCGCGCCCGGATCGCGGACGATGCCGATTACTTCATCCGGATGGCGGAGTCGGTTCGCGGCGTCAGCGAGGAGACCACCACCGGCGTCCACCGCCTCCACGAGATGCAGACCATGGGACAGCTGCTGTTCCCCGCCATGAACGTCAACGACTCGGTCACCAAGTCCAAGTTCGACAACGTCTACGGATGCCGGCACAGCCTGATCGACGGTCTCAACCGGGCCACGGATGTCATGCTCGGGGGCAAGCTGGCGCTGGTGGCCGGCTACGGCGAGGTGGGCAAGGGATCCGCCGAGGCCCTCCGCGGCCAGGGGTGCCGGGTGGTCATCGCCGAGATCGACCCGATCTGCGCCCTTCAGGCGGCCATGGACGGATTCGAGGTCAACACCATCGAGAACGTGGTGGAGACCGCCGACATATTCATCACCGCCACCGGTAACCGCGACGTCATCACCCTGGAGCACATGTCCCGGATGAAGGACAAGGCCATCGTCGGCAACATCGGCCACTTCGACAACGAGATCGACATGGCGGCTCTGAAATCCGCTGCCGGGGTGACACGCCGCAACATCAAGCCCCAGTACGACGAGTACGTGTTCCCGGATGGCCACGGCATACTGATCCTGGCCGAGGGCCGGCTCCTCAACCTGGGCTGCGCGACCGGTCATCCGAGCTTCGTCATGTCCACTTCGTTCACCAACCAGGTGCTGGCGCAACTCGACCTGCACGACAACGCCGACGAGTACGAGGCCGAAGTGCTTCGCCTGCCCAAGTACCTGGACGAGGAGGTAGCCCGGCTCCACCTCGACCATCTGGGGGCGGAGTTGACCGAGATGACCAAGGACCAGTCCGACTACCTAGGCGTTCCCGTGGACGGCCCCTACAAGCGGGACGACTACAAGTACTAGCCGGCCACCCCTTGCGGCGATAGTTTGCATAATCATGCATCAGCGTGCATACTCTTGCGTACATGGGTACGGAAGCGCGCCGGAGGGCCGTCCGGAACATCCTTTCCGAACAGGCCGTATCGAGCCAGGCCGACCTGGCCGGGCTGCTGGCGGAGCAAGGGTTCCAGGTCACCCAGGCCACGGTCTCGAGGGACCTCTGGGCGGTCGGAGCGGTCAAGACAAGGACGGCGGATGGTTCGTTCCGATACCTCTGGGAACCCGGTTCCGACCCCGGTGATACCCGGGATGCCCTGGCGATGACCCTGTCCACCTACGTGACATCGGTCAGGTCGAGCGGGAACCTGGTGGTGATCAAGACCCCACCGGGAGCGGCCCACGTGGTGGCGGCCGCCATCGACGACGCCGACCTCGGAGGGATCCTGGGTACCGTGGCCGGAGACGACACGATGCTGGTCGTGGCCGGGGAAGAGACCGGCGGACCGGCGGTAGCGCAATTGATAGAAGAGCTGGGAGTGAGCGAATGAGCCGGGTGGTACTGGCGTACTCGGGAGGGCTGGACACATCGGTCATCCTGAAGTGGCTGATCGAGGAGCGTGGCTACGAGGTCGTCTGCTACACGGCGGACGTCGGCCAGGGCGAGGAGGTCGAGGAAGCGGTCGCCAAGGCGTACGCGACCGGCGCGGTCGAGGCCGTGGCCGAGGATCTGCGCGAGGAGTTCGTGGAGGAGTACGTATGGCCGGCCATCCGGGCCAACGCCGTCTACGAGAACTACTACCTGCTGGGCACCTCTCTGGCCCGCCCGGTGATCGCCAAGGGGCTGGTGCGGGCCGCCGAGGAGTACGGGGCACAGGCCATCTCCCACGGCGCTACCGGGAAGGGCAACGACCAGGTGCGCTTCGAGCTGTCCGCCTACGCGTTGAACCCCGACATCCGGGTGGTGGCCCCCTGGAGGGAGTGGTCGATGCGGGGCCGCGCCGACCTCGTGGCGTATGCCGACAAGCACGACATCCCGATCCCGGTCACGCCCGAGAAGCCCTATTCCACGGATGCCAACCTGCTCCACATCTCCTACGAGGGCGGCGTGCTGGAGGATCCCTGGGTGGCGCCTCCGGCCGGTATCTTCCAGATGACCCGCGACCCTGAGGCGGCGCCCGACCAGGCCGAGGAGGTGGTCATCGCCTTCGAGGGAGGCACCCCGGTGGCGGTGGACGGAGTCCGGATGTCGCCGGCCGAGATGCTGGGCCACTGCAACCGCATAGCCGGTGCTCATGGGATCGGTCGGGTCGACCTGGTCGAGAACCGTTACGTGGGCATGAAGAACCGCGGGGTGTACGAGACCCCGGGTGGCACCCTGCTCCATCACGCCCACCGGGCCGTGGAGTCCATCACCCTCGACAGGGAGTTGGCTCACCTCCGGGACCAGCTGATGCCGCGTTACGCCGAGATGGTCTACAACGGCTTCTGGTTCGCCCCCGAGCGGGAGGCTCTCCAGCGGTTCATGGACGAGATCCAGGCCAACGTCACCGGTGAGGCCCGTCTCCGGATGTACAAGGGCAATGCCACCGTGACGGGCCGGCGCTCCGACTCCCACACCCTGTATGACCAGGAAACGGTCACCTTCGAGGAGGGCGGGACGTACGATCAGTCCGACGCCACCGGCTTCATCCGGCTCAACGCCCTCCGCCTTCGCCTGCAGGCCGGCCGCGGCCCCGGAGTGATCCCGTGACCACCCAGATGTGGGGGGGACGCTTCTCCGAGGGTCCCGACCGGATCCTCTGGGACTTCACCGTGGACCACTCCGACCGGCGCCTGCTGCGGGAGGACATCGCCGGTTCCCTAGCCCATGTGGCCATGCTCGCCGAGACGGGGCTGCTGAACGGCGAGGAGGCCGGCACGCTCACCAAAGGCCTGCAAGCCATCATGGCCGAGGCGGACGGGAACGCCTTCCGGTTCCTGGAGAGCGACGAGGACGTCCATTCGGCGGTGGAGCGGCGGCTGGGCGAGCTGGTGGGCGAGGTGGCCGGAAAGCTCCACACCGGGCGGTCCCGGAACGACCAGGTGGCATTGGACCTCCGCCTCTACCTGCTCCGCTCCGCCGGCGCCAGGATCGGTGGTCTCCGTGAGTTCTGCCTGGCGATGGTGGAGGCCGCGGAGCAGGTCGGGGACACGGTGGTGGCGGGCTACACCCACCTCCAGCAGGCCCAAGCCGTCCCGCTGGCCCACCACCTGCTGGCCTACGTCTCGACCGCGCTGAGGGACATCGAACGGTTCGAGGATGTGAGCCGTCGAATGGACGTCTCTCCCCTGGGGGCCGGCGCGCTCGGCGGGAGCAGCCTTCCGCTCGACCCGGACCGTTCGGCCGAGCTGCTGGGGATGGCCGGGCGGTTCATGAACTCCATGGACGCGGTGGCGGCCCGGGACCACGTATCCGAATACGCCTTCGCCTGCACCCAGGCGCTGGTTCACCTGTCCAGGCTGGCGACGGAGTGCGTGCTCTGGACCACCACCGAGTTCGGTTGGGCGACGTTCGGCGACGCGCTGACGACCGGCTCGTCGGCGATGCCCCACAAGAAGAACCCCGACATAGCCGAGCTGACCCGCGGCCGGGCGGCCACGGCCGTCGGTCAGCTAACGGGCCTGATGGCCCTCCAGAAGGGCCTGCCCATGACCTACAACCGTGACCTCCAGGAGGACAAGGCGGCCCTGTTCTCCATCGACGACGCCCTGGCCGGCGCCCTGGAGGCGATGACGGCCCTGATCGGTAGCGCCGAGTTCCACCCGCCCCCGCCCGACCCGGCGGTGACCGCTCTCGACCTGGCCGAGGCCCTGGTCGAACGGGGTGTCCCGTTCCGCGAAGCCCACCGGGTGGTGGGCGCCTTGCTGGCAGCGCTGGCGGCCGGAGGCAAGGCCCTCTCCGAGGCGACCATCACCGAACTGGTGGAGGCCGACTCCCGGTTCGAGCCCGCCGACCTCTCCCTTACCGACCCGGCCGGGTCGGTAGGCAGGCGCCGCTCGACCGGAGGGGCCGGCTTCGCCTCGGTGCGGGAGCAACTCCGGGTACTCAAACACCGCCTGGGCTGACCGAACGCGTCCGCGCCTGCGAACTGAAGGAACGTATAGTCTGCTCAGTCCGTCTTACGGGGAGGAAACAATGGCCGAACAGCCCGTAACCGTCACCGTCATTCCCGACGGCCCTTACGTGGTCTCGGGCTCGGTGCCGTTGCGCGTCAGGCAGGCGGTGGTGTCGGAACACGGCGAACCCCTCACCTGGCGGAGCGAGGAGGTGACCGAGCAGAATCCCGTCTACGCGCTGTGCAGGTGTGGGGAGTCTTCCCGCAAACCGTACTGTGACGGGACGCACGGCAGCGTGGGCTTCGACGGTACGGAAACGGCGCCGGCCGACTCCTTCAAGGAGCGCTGTGCCGACCTGGGCGGTACCGGGATCGAGGTAACTGACGACCGCAGCATCTGCGTGCATTCCGGCTTCTGCGGCAACCGCATAACCAACATCTGGAAGATGACTCCCGAGACCGACGACAGCGTTGTGCGGGCCCAGGTGATGGCCATGATCGAACGGTGCCCCTCCGGCGCCCTCTCCTACACGGTCGACGGCGCCGAGATCGAACCGGCTCTGCCCGTCGAGATCTCGGTCATCACCGACGGCCCTCTGTGGCTGACCGGGGGGATCCCCGTGAAGCGATCGGACGGCGAACCCTTCGAGGTCAGGAACCGGGTCACGCTGTGCAGGTGCGGGCACTCCGCCCAAAAGCCGCTCTGCGACGGGTCCCACAAAGAAGCCGGGTTCACCGGCTGACACGACGCACTCCGGCCGGAGCAGTCATGAAGCTCGAGAAACGGACCCGCCGGGTCTTCGACCTCGACATGGCGTACGTGGACGTGGGCTCGGGCGACCCGATCGTTTTCCTGCACGGGAACCCGACCTCTTCCTTCCTCTGGCGCGGCGTCCTCCCCCATGTCGCGGACCTGGGCCGCTGCATCGCCCCCGACCTGATCGGGATGGGCGACTCGGCCAAGCTGCCCGGCTCGGGTCCCGACGCCTACCGCTACGTCCAGCACCGTCGCTACCTCGACGAGCTGCTACGCCTGCTCGGTGTGAACGAGAGGGTGACGCTGGTAGTTCACGACTGGGGCGCGGCGCTGGGTTTCGACTGGGCGGTACGCCATCCTGGCTCGGTGTCGGGCCTGGCCTACATGGAAGCCATAGTCACCCCCCTGACCTGGGAGGACTGGCCGGAGGTCGCCCGCGGAGTCTTCCGGGGGATGCGCTCGGAGGCCGGGGAGGAGATGGTGCTGCGGAAGAACATCTTCGTCGAGCGGATCCTGCCGGCCTCCGTGATGCGCGACCTGACGGATGACGAGATGGACGAGTACCGGCGACCCTTCCTCCGGCCCGGGGAGGACCGCCGGCCCACCCTCACCTGGCCCCGGCAGATCCCCATCGAGGGCCGGCCGGCCGATGTGCATGCCGTGGTCGCGAACTACTCGGCGCGGCTGGCCCGCTGGGAGGTGCCGAAGCTGTTCGTGAACGCTGACCCCGGCTCCATCCTGGTGGGTCGCCCCCGGGAGGTGTGCCGGGCCTGGCCCAACCAGACGGAGGTCACCGTGAGGGGAATCCACTTCGCCCAGGAGGACTCCCCGGACCCGATCGGTGAGGCCCTGGCCGGCTGGCTCACCTCCGGCGCCGCGGGCGACCGGACGCGCCCTCGGTAGGCTCCACCCCCCATGGACAGCCTCACCCTCCACGCCGAGCGCCGCGAACGCCTCGCCGCCTCCATCGGTGACGGCATCGCCCTTCTGCCCGCCGGTGCAGAGACCCTCCGCAACAACGATGTGGAGCACCCGTTCCGCCAGGACTCCGCCTTCCACTACCTGACCGGATTCGACGAGCCGGACGCCATCATGCTGCTCGACCCCCGGGCGGCGGACGAGCAGTATGTCCTGTTCGTGCGCCCCAGGGACCGGGAGAAGGAGATCTGGACGGGCCTGCGAGCCGGTACGGACGGCGCCAGGGAACGCTACGGCGCCGACGCCTCCTACCCGATCGGGGAGTTCGACACCCTCGTCAGGCAGAGGCTGGTGGGACGCCGGACGGTGTTCCTCCCGTTCGGGAACCCCGGTTTCCACCGCCGGGTACTGAGCCTCACGCGAGCTGTCGCGGGCTTGGGCGAACGCTACGGCAGGCTCGTCCCGAGCGAGTTCCGGGACGTGAGTCCCCTGGTCGGTGAGATGCGCCTCGTCAAGACCCCCCGGGAGATCGACCTGCTGCGCGCCGCCTGCGAGATCACCGCCGAGGCCCACGCCGAGGCCATGCGGTTCGCCCGGCCCGGCCGGTACGAGTACCAGGTGCAAGCGGCCCTGGAGTACGTGTTCAGGATGCGAGGGGCGCGCCGCGACGGCTACCCGTCCATCGTCGCGTCGGGGGCCAACGCCTGCATCCTCCATTACACGGAGAACGACCGGCGCATCGCCGATGGAGACCTGGTGCTGATCGACGCCGGCGCCGAGTACGGCTACTACTCGGCGGACATCACGCGGACCTTCCCGGCCGCCGGGCGGTTCACGGCGCCGCAGCGGGCCGTCTACGACTTGGTGCTGGGCGCCCAGCAGGCCGCTCTGGCCCTGGCCCGTCCCGGCGGCAGCCTGAAGGACCAGCAGGAAGTCGCCAGCCGCGTCCTCACCGAGGGCCTGGCCGAGCTCGGCCTGCTGCCGGGCCCGGCCCGGGATGCGATGCCCATGCACCACTACCGGGAGTTCTTCATGCACGGCACCGGGCACTGGCTCGGCATCGACGTCCACGACGCCGGCGCCTACCGGGTCGGCGGCACTCCCCGGCCTCTGGAGCCCGGCATGGTGTTCACGGTCGAGCCGGGCATTTACGTCGATCCCGAGCGGGAGACGGTCGAGTTGGCGATGCTCGAGTTCGACATCGACGAACAGATGGAGCGGCGCATGTTGCTCGGCCCCGCCAAGGCCCGCGAACTCGAGAAGAAGGAGCGCGACGAGGCCCCGAAGGTGGTGCACCCGATCCCCGAGGAGTTCCGGGGCATCGGCATCCGGATCGAGGACGATGTCCTGATCACCGGGTCCGGCCACGAGGTCCTGACCTCCAACGTGCCCACCGATCCGCGCCGGATCGAGAGCCTGTGCGCCGAGGCGCCGCTGACGCCGTTCCTGGAGCCCTACCGGGCAGCGGCTGCAGGCGGCTGACAACCATGCTCGACTGGCTGCTTACCTCCGGCACCGTTGTCGACGGCACGGGCAGTCCCGGCGCCCGGGCCGATGTGGGCCTGGCGGGCGGGCGCATCGCGGCCGTCGGCTCGCTGGCGGGTCGCAAGGCCCGGCGAACCGTCGACGTGGAGGGCTCGGTCGTCTGTCCCGGATTCATCGATGTCCACGCTCACTCCGAGTTCTCGATACTCAGGGGCGAAGACGTGGAGGCCCGGCTGCGGCAGGGGATCACCACCGACCTGCTGGCACCCGACGGGTTCGCCTACACGCCGGCCGCTCCATCCCGCGTGGCGGACCTGCTCGCCTACCTGGAGGTGTTCAACGGACCGCCCGACGACGCCTGGGAGTGGTCGGATCCGGAGCAGTACCTGGCCCTGTTCGACGGTCGGGCGGCCATCAACGTGGTTCCCCAGGTGGGCTTCCTGGCGGTCCGGGCCGATGCGGTGGGATGGGACCCCGGTCCCGCCGGCCCGGCGGAGATCGGCCGCATGCAGGAACTCACCCGCCAGGGGATGGAGACGGGCGCCTCCGGGATCCAGGTGGGCCTCGACTACTTCCCGGCCGGGCATGCGAGCACGGACGAGTTGATCGCGGTGGCCCGGGTGGTGGCCGAGTACGGCGGGGTCTACTCGTCACACGTGCGGGGAGTACGGGGCGATGTGGCGGCCGGGGTGAAGGAGGCCCTGGAAGTGGGCCGGAAGTCCGGAGTGGCGGTCCACATCTCCCACCTCTTCGGTTCGGACGAGCTGTACCAGCTACTGACCGACGCCAGGGATAGCGGAGTCGATGTCACCTTCGATGCCTACCCCTACATGGCTGCCAGCTCCCACCTGGCCTTCTGCCTACCCCGGTGGTTCGACGACGGGCCTCCCGATCGCCTCATCTCCAGGCTGGGTGACCCGGCGGTCCGGGCCGCCGCCGCGCCGCACATCGAGGAGTTCTTCCGTGAGTACGTACCCGATCCGCAGAACGCCTACTTCTCCGCCTTGCCGGCCGGTCCCTACGAGCATCTCCAGGGACGCTCCCTCACCGACGCCATCGGCCAGGTCGGCCCTACCCTGGCGGAGGTGGTCTGCACCCTGCTGGCCGAGTGCCGGCTCCGGGTCCTGATGATCTACCGGTGGGACGACGAGGCCAAGCTCCGGCGGGCCATGACCCACCCGCTGGGCATGGTGGGGTCCGACGGCCTCTTCCGGGGAACCCACCCCCACCCCCGGGGCTTCGGCGCCCATGCCCGGGTACTGGCGCACCTGGTGCGGGATCGCGGATGGCTGGAGCTACCGGATGCCATCCGGAGGATGACCTCCATGCCCGCCGACCGGTACGGGCTGGCCGATCGAGGGGTGATCCGCGCCGGCGCGGCGGCCGATGTGACCGTGTTCGACCCGGACCGCATCCGGGACCGGGCCACTTTCGTAAACGGCCGGGCAACCGCCGAGGGCGTGAGTCACGTCTTCGTCAACGGTGAGGCCGCCATCGACTCGGGCCGGTTGTCCCACACCGCGGCCGGCCGGGTCCTCCGGGTTTCCGACCGCTGAGCGGAGGGTTCCGGAACGGCCGCCAGACCCTCCGAGGTCGTTCTGCAAACTCGTGATCTCCGGTAGCATGGGCCGATGTCACGAATCGCCAATTCCTTCGCCCTCGCCAGGTCCTCCTGGCACGTACTCAAGGCCGACAAGGAGCTGATCCTGCTCCCCATCATTTCGGGGATCGCCTCCATAATCATCGCCGCCACCTTCATCGTTCCGATCTTCCTCACGGGACAGGGTGGCGCGACGATGGGCGGGTCCAGCCTGCTGGTGCTGCTCCTGATGTACTTCGTGCTGGCCTACATCACCATCTTCTTCAATGCCGCCCTGGTCAGCGCCGCCAACGAGCGGCTGGAGGGTGGGGATCCGACCATCGGGAGCGCCATCCGCGGCGCCGCACGCCGGGCCGGCAAGATCGTTCCCTGGGCGCTGCTGTCGGCCACAGTGTCGGTCATCCTGCGGGCCATCGAGGAGCGGGTCGGGCTGATCGGCCAGCTCATCGTCGGCGCCCTCGGCCTGGCCTGGTCGGTGCTCACGTTCCTGGTCCTGCCGATCATCGTCATCGAGGGATCCGGCGCCGGCGCCGCCTTCAAGAAGTCCGGGTCGCTGCTCCGCAGCACCTGGGGCGAGAACCTGGCCGCGCAGGTCGGTATGGGCCTGGTGGGGTTCCTCCTGATCCTGCCGGGCATCGCGGTGATCCTCCTGGGCATCTCGGCGGGGGGCACGATCGCAGCGGTGGCCCTGCTGATCGGGGTGATCTGGATAATCATCGCCGCGGCATCGGTGGCGGCCCTGAGCGCCATCTACCAGACCGCCCTCTACCACTTCGCGGTCGCCGGAAGCGTTCCCTCCGGGTACTTCGACCAGAACGCCATGCAGATGGCCTTCCGCAGGAGGCGCCGCTAACCCGGATCCGGTAGAGGTCTAGCCGAACCCGAGACGGCGAGAACGCGAAAAACACTCATACTTGTAGGGTTCTCTCGGTTTGGGGCTGGGTCTGACCCACGCGAAAACTGGCCTTTGGTGCCTTTGTCGCGATCTGTCGACCTGGCCCTAGCCGGGAGTCCTGAACCGGGGAGCGGGGTGACCTTATAGGAGCTTCGACTTCGCCGCCTTGAGTGTTCTGTCCGCCGCTCTGCCCGGCTCAGGGTTTGGGATTGTACGCAGTGAA
>JAPPGV010000071.1 GCA_028821235.1 bacterium | reverse complement strand
GCGAACATATGTTCGGGTATAGTCATACGCCCTTTCCCGGACGGAGAGCGCGAGGAAACGAACGATCTCGAAAGCGGGGAGCATGACCGCAAGCATCTTGAAGGCAGCGCCCGATGGACCGGCGCCTGCGGATGTCGCCGCCCTGCCGGTGTATCCAGGACGGGTGATCGGTCTGGAAGGCCCCACCGGATCGGGGCTGACCCGGATCGGCCTTTCCATGCTGTCGGCGGCCTCGGCCTCTCGCCGGGTGGTGGTGGACGCTCGGGGATGGCTATGCCCGCTGGCGGCATGGGAGGTCGGCATCGATCCCGACCATCTGACGGTGGTGCGGTGCGGCGACGCCCACCAATGGTCCAGGGTGTTGGCCGTCCTGCTTGACGGCGTGAAAGCGATCTACGCCGAAGTTCCCCGAGGTGTCGGGGAAGCCCTGCTGCGGCGCCTCGGCGCCAAGGCCCGGGCCCGCAACGCCACCGTGATCCTGAATCCCCTGGCAGGCAGGGTCCCCTCCGGAATGGCTTTCCTGCGGGTACGGGCGGTCCGGGTCGAGTGGGCCGGCGCCCGGGAGGGACACGGCAGCCTGGGTGGGCGCACCCTGGTGGTCGAGTTGTCAGGCAAGGGGGCTGCGGGCCGGTATCAGGTAGTGGAGGTGGAGGACGATGGCGCGCGTCCTGTGCGTGTGGTTTCCCGATTGGTTACTCCGCAGATCGGACGGTCCGTCGGATAGGGCGGCCTTCGTTGTGGGGACCCGGGACGGCCGTCCCCTGGTGGCGGCCGCCAATGATCGGGCGACAGAAGCGGGAATCGAGGTGGGCATGACCCGCCGATCGGCCGAGGCGCTCTGCCCTTCGGCCCTGGTCCTGGCGCGCGACCCCGCCGCCGAAGCCACCCGTTTCGAGCCGATCCTCTACGCCATCGAGGATCTGATACCCAGGGTGGAGGTGGTCGAGCCGGGCTGGGTGTTCGTCCCTATCGACGGGGCGGTCCGCTATTACGGCGGCGAGCGCGCCCTGGTGGACCGGATAGCCGCAACATTGGAGCCCTTGGCGCCCGGAGGGCGTTTCGGAGTGGCTAACGGTCCGTTCGCCGCCTACTGGGCAGCCCGATCTGGCCACCCGACGCTGATCGTGAAGGACGAGAAGGAATTCCTGTCCGGCCTGGACATCTCCGCTCTGGAGATCGACGAGTTGGTCGCCACGTTCCGCTGGCTGGGGGTGACCACCCTGGGTGAACTGGCGGCCCTGCCCCGCCATGCGGTGGCCTCCCGATTCGGCACCCGAGGCTTGGAGGCCCATCGTCTGGCCGGCGGCGAGGATCGGAGGGTCCTGCCGCGCCGCATCCCAGACGATCTGACCGTAGAGGCCATTTTCGAAGAACCTCTGATGCTGGTCGAGCAGGTGGGTTTCATGGCCCGCCGCCTGGCCGGGAACCTCCTGGCCCTGCTGGATCGGCACCGGATCGCCCTCCACCAGGTGGAGGTGGAAGCCGAGGCTGCCGACGGGGTAACACGGTCACGGGTGTGGCGCAGTGCCGAACCGTTTGATACCCGGGCGCTGGCCGAACGGGTGTGGTGGCAACTCCGGGCCTGGATCGAGACGGGAGGGATCACGGACGGGCTGACCCGTCTGAAACTGTCACCCACCGGCCTGTCCGACGAGGGCTACCAGCCGGACCTGTTCGAGCAAAGGGAGGTCCGGATCGAAACCGAACGAGCGCTGGAGCGGACCCGGACCATCCTGGGTCCCGACTCGGTTCTCCGGGCCCGCCCCCAGGGTGGAAGGGACCCGGCAGAGCGGGTGCAGTGGGCCCGATGGGGTGAGGATTTTGCCGAGCCGACCCGTTCTCCCGCCTCACCTTGGCCCGGAAAGGTTCCGGCGCCCTCCCCCAGCCTGGTTCCATCCCGTCCCCGGCGGCTGGAGGTGGAATGGGACGCCGAGGTCCCCACTCGGGTGCGCCTCTCCACCCGATGGGAGCCGGTGCTGGCCTGGGCGGGTCCGTGGCGGAGGCTGGGCGAGTGGTGGGCCGAGGAGGAACCGAGTGCTCTGTACCAGATCGTCACCTCGGCAGGGGCGGTGCTGTGCCGGGTAACCGGCGGTCAAGCCTTCACGGTGGGCGTCTATGACTGAGCACCGCTACGCCGAGCTACATGCCCATTCCAACTTCTCGTTCCTGGACGGTGCCTCACACCCCGAGGCGTTGGTGGAGGGGGCCGCCGAACTCGGCTACGAGGCCCTGGCCGTCACCGACCACGACGGTTTCTACGGGTTGGTGCGGTTCTGGCAGGCAGCCCGGCGGGCCGGCTTGCCGGCGGTGTACGGGGTGGAGCTCTCGCTATGCCCCCCGGACTACCTGCCCGACAGCGATGGAGAGTCGGTCTCTCCCTTCGATAGGGCCGGCCGCCATGATGCCCTCCGCTGGGAGGTCGGGAAGGCGACGCCGAAGCGGGCCGGGCGGAAGTACCGCACCCGGACGGGCGCCGGGTTCGAGCCCGAGCACCTGGTGGTGCTGGCCTCGTCGCCCGAGGGATACGCCAGGCTTGCCCACCTGGTCTCCAGAGGGCAGTTGCGGGGCGCCAAAGGCCGCCCTCTGTACCGGTGGGAGGACCTGGCCGAGGCGGCCGGTGGAGGAGACCTGGTGGCGCTGAGCGGATGCTGGCAGGGAGCGGTCCCCCGCGCGGCACGGCAAGGGGATCGGGAAGCGGCCCTGAGGGAGGCCTCCCGCCTGCGGGAAGCCTTCGGGCGGCGTTTCCACATCGAGATCTGGGACCACCGGATGCCGCAGGACGACCGGCGCAACGACCTGCTGTGGGAGGTGGCCACCAGGTTGAACCTACCGGTGGTGGCCACCAACAACGTCCATTATGCCGACCGCCGGGACGCCGACCTGTCCGACGTACTCGCCGCGATCGGAGGGCGGCGGCCGCTCGCCGAACACGACGGCTTCCGACCCGACACCGATGAGCGCCACCTGAAGTCTCCGGCGGAGATGGCCGCCCGCTTCCGGACCTATCCGGGAGCGGTGGAACGGACCGCCCACCTGGGGCGGGAGCTTGCCTTCGACCTGCAGCTGGTGGCCCCCCGGCTACCCGACTTCCCGCTTCCGGACGGCTTCGCCACCGAGATGGACTACCTGCGCCATCTCACCTTTGAAGGGGCTCGCCAGGCCTACCCCGCCCCCGGGCGGACCGGGGCGATCGAGCGCAAAGCAGTCGACCGGCTGGAGCACGAGTTGGATGTCATCGAGCGGCTGGGCTTCCCGGGCTACTTCCTGGTGGTGTGGGACATCGTCAACTTCGCCCGGTCCCAGGACATCATGTGCCAGATCCGTGGTTCCGGGGCCGATTCGGCGGTGTGCCGGTGCCTGGGCCTCACCCGGGTCGACCCCCTCCGGCTGGGGCTGCCGTTCGAACGGTTCCTGTCCGATGAACGGGGCCGGCCTCCCGACATCGACCTGGATCTCGAATCGGAACGCCGGGAGGAGGTGATCCAGTACTGCTACCGCCGGTACGGGCGGGAGCGGGCGGCCATGGTCGCCAACGTGATCACCTACCGGGCCCGGTCGGTGCTGCGGGACGTGGCCAAGACCTTCGGCTTCACCCCGGCCCAGACCGACGGCCTGACCAGGTACGTGGACACCCACTCCCCGGCGGAGTTGCCGCTCGAAGAACCCCTGCCGGCCGGGCTGACCGCCGACCTGGTCTATGGCATCTGCCGGCGCCTCGACGGGTTCCCCAGGCATCTGGGTATCCATTCGGGCGGCATGGTGATCGCCGACCGGCCCCTCTGGAAGGTGGTCCCGATCGAATGGGGGCGCATGGAGGACCGCACCGTCCTGCAATGGGACAAGGACGACTGCGCCGCCATGGGGATCGTCAAGTTCGACCTGCTGGGACTGGGCATGCTGAGCGCCCTGCATATGGCGGTGGACACCGTGGAGGAAGCCCATGGGCGGCGGATCGACCTGGCCGACCTTCCCCAGGAACCGGCCATCTACCAGATGCTCACCAATGCCGACACCGTGGGGCTCTTCCAGGTGGAGTCACGGGCGCAGATGGCGACCCTGCCCAGGCTGAAACCCGCCACCTTCTACGACCTTGCTGTAGAGGTGGCATTGATCCGTCCCGGCCCCATCCAGGGCGCTTCCGTCCATCCCTACCTGCGGCGGCGGAACGGGGAGGAGCCGGTGCGGTATCCCCATCCGCTGGCCGAGCCGATCCTGGAGCGCACTCTGGGGGTGCCGGTGTTCCAGGAGCAGCTGATGGAACTGGCCCGGGTGTGCGCCGGTTTCGACGGAGGGCAGTCGGATCGGCTCCGGGCCGCCATGACCCACAAGCGGTCGGACGAGGAGATGGAGAAGCTGCGAGAGGAGGTCTTCGGCGGGATGCGGACCAAGGGGGTGACGGGCGCCGCCGCCGAGGAGATCTGGGAAAAGCTGCAGGGGTTCGCCTCGTTCGGCTTCCCGGAAAGCCACTCGGTGTCGTTCGCCTACATCGTCTACATGTCGGCCTGGTTGCGCTACCACTACCCCGCCGAGTTCCTGGTCGGTCTGCTCAACGCCCAGCCGATGGGCTTCTACTCCCCCAACAGCCTGGTACAGGACGCTATCCGTCACGGGGTGGTCGTCCTCGGCCCGGACGTCAACCTCTCGCTGGAGGAGAGCACCATCGAGCCGTATGCGTGTGATGAGGACGATGTGGCGGAGCACTACGGCATGGTCTGGCGCCGGGGAAGGGGCCCGGCGGACGACCCGATCCGGGCATCGGTAGCGGCCCGGCTGGGCCTGTCCAGCGTGCGCAATCTGGGGGAGGTCGAAGTTCGGAGGATCCTGGCGGCCCGCCAGGTCGGCGGAGGGTTCACCGACCTGCCCGACTTCGCCCACCGGACCGGTCTGCCGGCGGACGCCATGGAGGGGCTGGCCGTCGCCGGAGCCTTCGGATCGTTCGGGGTTGCCCCCCGTCAGGGTCTGTGGATGGCAGGCGCCCTGGCCGGTACCGGACCCGGACGGTTGCCGCTGGCGCCGGATCCGGACCCGCCGCCGCTGGCGCCGATGAGCGACCGGGAGGCTCACCAGGCCTCGCTGTGGGCGACCGGGGTGTCGGTCCGCCATCCCATGCACTTCGCCCGCCCGGCCCTGGACCGGGCCGGGTGCGTTCCGATAGCCGAGGCGCTGGACATACGGGAGAACCGGACCCGGATCAAGGTGGGAGGGGTGGTCACCCACCGGCAGCGCCCGTCCACCTCCAGAGGCGTCATCTTCTTCAATCTGGAGGACGAGACCGGCCTGATGAACGTGGTGGTGCTACCCGAAATCTGGAGCCGGCGCCACAAGACCGCCCGCCGCCATCCCGGCCTGATCATCGAAGGCCGCCTCGAATACCGGGACGGGGTGACCAACCTGGTGGCCCGTGACTTCGTCCCGATAAAAACCGACCCTCTCCGGAGCCGCAACTTCCGGTAAGGCGCCGCCGGGGCATGGAACGTCCCATTCCCCCGCCGTCAGGATCCGGTTGCCTCACTCCGGAGCCTGTACCCACAAGGCTCGCAACCAGCGCCGGACTCACCCGTCCGCACCCACGGTATCTCCGAGCGCACGGCATCCACCGGCCGGAGAAAAGAGGACCCTTTGTAGAACTATCCTCGTCCGTTCAGCGATTACCGTAGAGCCCGCAATTCACAGCGTGTAGGGGGAACCCACATACACGCCGATTCGCCGGAGGGCGAGCATGCGAGATGAGGTCCGAGTAGCGATCGTCGGCGGCGGCGCCATGGGCGTCGGCCTCCTCTACTTCCTCGCCCACGAAGGCTGGACCGATACGATCCTGATCGAGAAGGACGAGCTCACCTCCGGGTCCACCTGGCACGCGGCCGGACTGATCCCCCACTTCATCGGCGACCTCAACGTGGCCAAGGTCCACCGGGACACCGCCGATCTATACAAGGTGATCGAGCAGGAGACCGGCATGCACTCGGGCTGGCACGGGTGTGGAGCGGTCCGCCTGGCCCGGTACGACAACGAGGTCGACTGGTTCTACTACGTGAAGGGCATCCTGGACTACATCGGCGTGGAATGCCACCTCCTCGGGCCGTCGGAGATCACGGAGGTGGCGCCCCTTCTCGATGTCGAGCCGGACATCAAGCTGGGCATATGGACCCCGGGGGACGGCTGGACCGATCCCTCCGCCGCCACCAACACCATGGCGATCGGCGCCCGCCGGCTAGGGGCCGAGATCAGCCGCAAGAACCGGGTTACCGACATGAACCAGCTGCCCGACGGGCGCTGGGAGGTCATCACCGAGAAGGGCCGTATCGTGGCCGAGCACGTGGTCAACGCGGCCGGCTCCTATACCCCGCAACTCGGCGCGATGGTGGGCCTCGACGTGCCCATCGAGTCGGTGATCCATCAGTACCTGGTTACCGAGCGGATCGAGGAGGTGGCCGCCCTGGAGACCGAGCACCCGGTGGTACGGGATCCACGGGCTTCCTGCTACTACCGCCAGGAACATGACGGCCTCATCATCGGACCCTACGAGCGGGCCGACGCCAAGGAGTACGGGGTAGGGGGGATCGACTGGGACCTGACCTTCCATCTCACCCCGGTGGAGCTGGACCGGTTGCTTCCCTGGCTGGACTTCGCCGCCCAGCGACTCCCCTGCTTCGCCGGAGCGGGCATCAAACAAGTCGTGTCGGGACCGATCACGCACACTCCCGACGCCGGCTACCTGATGGGACCGGCTCCGGGGCTACGCAACTACTGGTACTGCGCGGGAGCCTCGATCGGCATCACCCAAGGTCCCGGGGCCGGCAAGTACCTGGCGCAGTGGATGGTCCACGGCCAGACCGAGATCAACGTGGCCAACATGGATCCCCGCCGGTTCGGTCCGTACGCACCCGGCCGCTACACCCACGAACGATCCATCGACGAGTTCCACGAGATGTACCAGGTGCGGATGCCCAACGAGTACCGGGACGCCGGACGGCCGATGAAGAAGACGCCCCTATACGACATCCTCGACGCCAAGGGTGCGATATGGCAGGAGGTGTGGGGTTGGGAGCGGGCCATGTACTTCTCCCCCGACCCGGAGGTCTACTCCTTCCGGCGTTCCTCCGCCCATGACGAGGTGGGCGCCGAGGTGAGGGCCGTCCGGGGAGGGGTCGGGATCGCGGATCTCACCGCCTTCGCCAAGTTCGAGGTGACCGGACCCGACGCCGCCGCCCTGCTGGACCGCCTGTCGGCCAACCGGTTGCCCGCCCGGGACGGCGGGATCAGGCTGGTCCACATGCTCACCACCCTGGGAGGCATCGAGTCGGAGATGACGATCACCCGGCTGGGACCGGAGCGCTTCTACCTCAACTCGGCGATCACGGCCCAATGGCACGACTTCGACTGGCTCACCTCCCACATCCGGGACGGTGAGAGGGTGACGGTGACCGACGTCACCGACCGGTCCGGCATCCTGGCGGTCACCGGACCCCGTTCCCGGGAGGTCCTGGCCGGCCTGACCGGCGCCGACCTCTCCAACCGGAGCTTCCCCTGGCTCACCGGGCAGGAGATCGAGGTGGCCGGCGCTCCCTGCATAGCCCTCCGGGTGTCCTACGTGGGGGAGCTGGGCTGGGAGCTGCACATGCCCCTGGAACACATGGTGGAGGCGTACGACGCCATCCACAAGGCAGGCGCCCCGCACGGGATCGTCGACTTCGGCAGCCGGGCGATGAACGTGATGCGGCTCGAGAAGGCCTACAAGGCGCACGGCTCGGAGCTCACCACCGAGATCACCCCGGTGGAAGCCCGGCTCGGTCGCTTCGTCGACTACGGCAAGGATTTCCAGGGCAAGGACGCCACCGTTGCCCGGCGTGACCAGGCCGAGCCGCTCAGCATGGTCCTCGTGTACGCCGAGCTGGACGACGGCGACGCCGACTGCCTGGGCAACGAGCCGACCTACGACGGCGAGCGCATCATGGGGATCACCACCAGCGGGGCCTGGGCCCACTCCGTCGGCCGCAGCATCCTGTTCGCCTACGTGGCCCCCGGGTTCGAAGCCCCAGGATCGACCTTCGAGGTGGGGGTCATGAACCGCCGCCGGACCGCCACGGTGCTGGCCGAACCGGTGTGGGATCCCCGCAGCGAGCGGTTGCGAGCCTGAGATGGCCCGCCGCAGGCGCGCAGGAGGACGGGCCGCCCGGGTGGCGGCGCGCCGGGCCGGCCCCACCGAGGACGAGCGGGCGGTACGCCCCGGCCAGAGCGGAGGCGCCTACCGGCCCCTGACCGAGTCCGACATGGAGCGGGTGTACGACGCCGCTCTCGAGCTGGTCGAAGAGGTGGGTATGGGCGATCCGATACCCGAGTTCATCGAGGCCGTCACCGGCGCCGGGGGCCACCTGGACGGCAACAACCGGCTGCATTACCCACGCTCGGTGGTGAAGCGGATCGTCGAGGAGGTGGCCGCCAAGGAATGGGTGTGGCACGGGATCGACGAGGACAAGAGCATCGAGCTATCGGGTAACAAGGTCCACTACGGGACGGCCGGCGCCGCCGTGCTGATGCTCGACTACCACGAGCGGACCTTCCGTCCCAGCACCACCGTCGACCTCTACGATGCCGCCCGCCTCAACAACACGCTCGAGCACATCCACTTCTTCCTGCGAACCATGGTGACCCGGGACCTGGAGACCTCCCGGGAAGTCGATATCAACACCGCCTACGCCACCATGATGGGGACCGACAAGCCGCAGGGCACCTCCTTCTTCCGCCCGGAGCACGTCTACGAGGTGGTCGAGATGTACGACTACGTGCTGGGCGGGGAGGGAGAGTTCCGGAAGCGTCCCTTCGTGTGCGTCAACAACACCTTCGTGGTGCCGCCGCTGCGCTTCGCCTACGAGTCGACCGAGGCCATGGTCGCCCAGATCGCGACCGGAATGCCGATCAACCTGCTCTCGGCCGGACAGGCGGGCGCCACCTCCCCCGCCGCCCTCGGCGGATCGCTGGTCCAGGCGCTGGCCGAGTGCCTGGCCGGGCTGACCAGCGTGAACCTGGTCTCCCCGGGGCATCCCTGCGTGATGGGGCTCTGGCCCTTCGTCTCCGACCTGCGCACGGGCGCCATGAGCGGAGGTTCGGGCGAGGAGGCGGTGCTGAACGCCGCCGCGGCGCAGATGGCCAACTGGCTGGGCCTGCCGTCAGGCGTGGCGGCCGGCATGGCCGACTCCAAGCTTCCGGACAACCAGGCCGGGTACGAGAAGGGCATCACCACCGTCCTGGCCGGACAAGCCGGGGCCAACCTGGTCTACGAGTCGGCCGGGATGCTGGGTTCCCTGCTCGCCTTCTCCCTCGAGGCCCTGGTGATCGACAACGACATGCTCGGATCCGCCAACCGCACCATCCGGGGAGTCGACATCGACGACTCCACCCTGTCCATGGACGTGATCCGCGAGACGATTTCGGGGCCGGGCCACTTCCTGGGTAGCGATCAGACCCTTCACCTGATGCAGCGCGAGTACGTATACCCGGTGATCGGCGATCGCAACAGCCCCGACGACTGGCGCGAACTCGGCGCCAAGAACGCGGC
>JAPPGV010000070.1 GCA_028821235.1 bacterium | reverse complement strand
AGCGCCATGACCCTGCTGCTCGTGGCCCGGCAGGTCGACGTGTCGGTGGGATCCGCCATCGGCTTCGCCGGCGCCGTCTTCGCGGTGTTCGCCAGGGACTACGGCATGGCTTGGGGAGTCGTCGCGGCGATAGCAGCCGCCATGGCGATCGCAGGCATCAACGCGGTGGCGATCATCAAGTTCCGGGTCAACTCGATCCTCACCACGCTCGCCACCCTCGTGGCCTTCCGCGGGGCCTCCAAGCTCGTGATGGACGGGCGGGCCGTCCGCGTCGAAGGGTTCAGGTTCCTGGGACGGACCCGCTTCGAGGTGTGGGGAATCGAGATACCCGTAGCCGTGATCGTGCTGCTGCTGGTGGTGGCGATCTTCTACGTGGTCATGCGCCTCACCAAGTACGGCCAGCAGATGTATGCCATCGGCGCCAACCCCCAGGCGGCGCGGCTGGCGGGGATCCCGCTCGAGAGGCAGGTGGGTATCGCGTTCGTCCTCACCGGAGCGACCGTCGCCCTGGCCGCCATGATCGTCGTGTCCCAGGTGGGTGCGGTGTCCCCCACGACCGGGGAGAGGATGGAGTTCCTGGCCCTGACCGGGGTGATCGTGGGCGGCGCCAGCCTGTACGGGGGGAGGGGCTCGGTGATCGGAACCCTGGTGGCCATCCTCATCCTGGCGGTGCTGGACAACGGTCTCGTTCTGCTGCAGGTCCAGTCCTTCTGGCAGGAGGTGTCGAGGGGCGTCCTGCTGCTGGGTGCGGTGGTGTTCGACCAACTGGGACGGCGGGAGGCGGAAGTCAGGATGGATGTGTGATGTTCGGGGGAGAGGTACGTCCGCGCCGCGCCGGGGTAGCCGTTCCATGAGCTACGTCACCGTGCCGGGCGCTCCATTGCTGGACATCAGAGGTCTGTCCAAGCACTACGGGACCATCCGCGCCCTGGACGACGTGAGCTTCACCCTCGACCGGGACGAGATCGTGGGCCTCCTCGGCGACAACGGGGCGGGCAAGTCGACCCTGGTAAAATGCCTGGCCGGCGCCGTCATCCCGACCGCCGGCGAGGTCTACCTGCACGGCGACCGCAAGGTGTTCTCCACGCCCGCGGAGGCTCGCCACGAGGGAATCGAGACCGTCTACCAGCAGCTCGCGTTGGTCGACATCTTCGACATCCCGGCCAACTTCTACCTGGGCCGCGAAGTGGTCAGGGGCGGGTGGCGCGGGAAGCTGGGGATACTCAACCGCAGGTTGATGCGGAAGAGGGCCCGGGCCGCCGTCGAAGCCCTCCCTGCCCGGTTCCCGAACCTCGATGCCGACATCGAGACCATGTCAGGGGGGCAACGCCAGGTAGTGGCCATTTCCCGTGCCGGGTTCTGGGGTGGCCGGCTCCTGCTGCTGGACGAACCCACCGCCGCGCTGGGTGTCAAGGAAGCCGCCGCGGTCCTGGAGATGATCGGGGCGATGGTGTCATCGGCCGAGACGGACATGGCGATGATCGTCATCTCCCACAACATGGAGCACGTGTGGTCGATCTGCACCCGCCTGCTCATACTCCGCCAGGGGCGCCTGGTGGCGGACCTGCCCAAATCGGAGACAACCCGCCAGGAAGTGGTGGCCCACATCACCGGCGCCACCGCCTGAAGCAGGAGCAATATCATCGTCTGGAACGTGGGCGCCGGGCTGGACGGTAGGGGGGTCATGGTCACCGGCGCCGCCCAGGGGATCGGCAAGGCGACCGCGGAGGCCTTCGCCGAGGCAGGGGCGCGGGTGTTCGCGGTCGATGTTCAGGGGGAGGAGGTCGCTAGGACCGTCACCGGCTTGGCTTCGCCCTCCCGTCACCGGGCGAAGCGTTACGACCTCCGCGACATAGCCGGACTCGGCGGCCTGGTGGAAGAGGCATCCGACTTCCTGGGGAACTTGTGGACCCTCGCCCACGTGGCCGGTGTCCTGCGACGGCAGCCCCTGGACGAGGTGGGCGAGGAGGAGTGGGATCTGCAACTGGACGTCGACTTGAAGGCGGGGTTCTTCCTGTGCCGGGCGTTCGGTGAGGCTCTGGTCGCCGACGGGCGGGGCGGGAGGATCATCAACTTCTCCTCACCGGGATTCATCCGGGGTACCAGGCTGGGGGCCCATGCCTACGTAGCGGCCAAGGGCGGGGTGGTCTCGATGAGCCGTGACTTCGCCCGGTGGTACGGGCCGCACGGGATCACCGTCAATAGTCTCCTCCCCGGCCCGATCGACACACCCATGCAGCACACCGACAACACAGAGGAGGTCGTGGCTGCCGGAGTAGCCGCGTGCCCGCTAGGGCGGCTGGGCCAACCGTCCGAGGTCGCATCGGTGGTTGTCTTCCTGGCCTCGGATCACGCGAGCTACATAAGCGGCGCCGCCATCAGCGTCACCGGCGGCGCCCTCATGTA
>JAPPGV010000069.1 GCA_028821235.1 bacterium | reverse complement strand
ATGCCGGGAATCGGCCTTCACTCCATAAGCCTCGTATGTTCCCTCAGGCCGGCCGAACCGATCGGCTGGTGCCTTCGACCGGTGTAGGTGTTTGGCGATGGACAAGATATAGAGAGCCTGTGACAAGTCTCAACCCTCTTGTCTGAGAATGGGGGTTGGCTGTTAGCTTGGCCGGATGCCTACCGCGCTAACAGGGCGATCCCGCACCCGGGTGCTATCCCTGAGCCGGGCGCTGGATCTGCGCGGAACGCTGGTGGTGAAGGGGCTGAAGGGTCCGGCGCTGTGGGCCGGGGCTGATGGCCTGTGGAGGGCCACCCGCACCGCTTCGGGGCCGGCCACGGTCCGGCTGCGGATCGAGGACCGGACTCTGGTCGCCGATGCGTGGGGCGAGGGGGCCGAACTCGCCCTGGAGCAGGTACCGGCGTGGGTCGGGGAACAAGATGACCCCGCCGCGCTTGTCCCGGTCCATCCGGCGGTGGAGCGTGCTGCCAGGCGGGGGCGAGGGGTCCGCATGCCGGCCGTGGGCGGGCTGGTCGAGGTCCTGATCCCGACCATCCTGGCCCAGAAGGTGACCGGAATCGAGGCGGGTCGCAGCTACCGGCGGATGGCCGGACGCTACGGCGAGCCGGCGCCGGGCCCGACCACGTTGCTGCTACCTCCTGACCCGGACCGCCTGGCCGGGCTCCGGTACTACGACTTCCATCCGCTCGGGGTGGAGCGCCGCCGGGCCGAGATCATCCTCCGGGTGTGCCGGGACGCCGACCGTATCACCGCCATCAGCGAGGGCAGCCTGGCCGGCGTGTACGAGTACCTCCACCGGATCCCGGGCATCGGTCCGTGGACCAGCGCCTCGGCGCTCGGAGTGGTGCGGGGCGATCCGGATGCGGTTCCCGTGGGGGATTTCCATCTGCCCAATACCGTCGCCTGGGCATTGGCGGGAGAGCCGCGCGGGACGGATGAGAGGATGCTGGAGCTCCTGGCCCCCTACGAAGGCCAGCGGGGCCGGGTGGTGCGGCTGCTGGAACGCTACGCCGGTCGTGCCCCCGCCTACGGACCCCGGCTGCCGCCCCGGGACATCCGCCGCCACTAGCCCCGGTTCTTCAGGGACCGAGAAGGCCGGCCGGGTGGGGCATCGGGGCTACCTCGCGTGCTCCTCCGCCCAGCGCTCGAGCAGCAGGTGGACCGCCCAGTTGGCCCCGTCGCCCCAGGACTCGACTGCCGCCCGCACGTCCGCTTCGGGCAGTACCTCGCCCTTCTCGGCGCCCATCACGTAGCGGGAGACCACCTTGCGGACGCCCAGATCACCCGCGGGGACCACATCGGGCCGGGCCAGGCAGCGGGCCAGGAACCACTCCGCCGTCCACCTACCCACGCCACGCAGCGCCACTAAACGCCGGATCACCGTCTCGTTGCCGTCCTCCTCGAGTCCGCTCAGGTGGTCCGCCGCGACAGCCCCCGCCACCCCCACGATGTATCCGGACTTCCGGGTGGTGAACTGCATGGCCCGGATGTCTGCCGGGTCGGCCACGGCCAGCTTCTCGGCGCCGGGGAAGCGCCACCATCGAACCCCGTCCATCTCCACCTCGGTGCCGTAGCGCCGGATCAGGCGGCTCATGGTTGTGTTGGCCCAGCGCATGTTCACCTGCTGGGCGCTGATCGAGGAGACCAGGACCTCGAGGCCCGCGGGGTTGAGGGGGATGCGGTAGCCGGGCATGCGCCCGAGTTGGTCGGCCACGGCCGGAACCCGGGCCGCCACCTCCTCCAGAGGTGCCCGCGGCAGCGTCTCGCCCAGCCGGAACCGCGACTCCTCCACCGCTGCGTCCAGGTCCCGGCCGGCGCCGGTCTCCACCTCGATGCTTCCGTCGTCCCCCTGCCGGATGCGGTAGGGAAGGCCGTCGGCGGTGGTCCGGTACAGGTAGCCGTTCGAGACGGCGCCCAGCAGATCCGCTCCATACCGGACGAAGCGGGCGATCGAGGCGTCCAGGTCGATCGGGTTCCGCGGCGTCCAGCGGTCGGTGCTCACGGCAGGTCCAGCCCGGCTGCCGCGGCCCGATCCACCAACCAGGAGACCGGCGCTGCGCCCTTCATGAGCCGGCGGGCCGGAAGCGGGCGGTCACCGGTGGGCTGGAGCACTTCCGCCAGGGCGGCGGCCTTGGAGCTGCCCGACACGAGCACGTACACGGCGGCGGCCCGGTGCGCCAGCGGGTAGGTGGCGGTGAGGCGCCACGGTTGCGCGGCCGCCACCTCCGTGGCGACATACCACCGGTCGGTCACGTCCAGCGCATCGCTGCCGGGGAACAGGGACAGGGTGTGGCCGTCCCCGCCCATGCCGGCCAGGATCAGGTCGGGGCGGGGTCCGCCGGAGTCCCCTCCCATCGAAGCGAGTAGATCGGCCTCGTAGAGGGCGGCGGCTTCGGGGCCGGACCGGTCCGCGGCCCACGGCACGCGAAGGAACCGGGCTCCGGCGCCGTCCAGCAGCATCCGCCCGATCATGGCGCCGTTGCTGTCCTCGTGGTCCGGCGGCACGTAGCGTTCGTCCCCGACCCACGCGCAGACACCCGACCATGGGATGTCCATCGTGGCCAGCCGGCGGTAGGTGGCCACCGGGGTCGATCCGCCCGCCATGGCGACCGACACCAGGCGTCCACCCGCCGCCCTGGCCTTGGTAACTTCCCGCCTGATGAGCGAGGCGATCATGGCAGCAGCCCCGGCGGCAAGCGCGGCCCCGTCCTCGAACACCCGCACATCCGCCGGTCCGATCCGCACGCGATGTTGTGTTATCTGTTGTTGTGTTCCATCCATGACCGGAACCCTAACGGGGGCTTGCGACACACAGGAGATCCCGAGATGACGCGGCAGGTCACCATCGAAGTGGGCGAAGGCTCGGTGACCGGGCGCTGGCGGGCTCCCGAAGGATCGGCGCGCACCGCGGTGCTGCTCGCCCACGGCGCCGGGGCCGGGCAGGACCATCCGGGGATCACGACCATCGCTGAAGGGCTGGTCGACCACGGCCATCCGGTGCTGACGTTCAACTATCCCTACGTGGAGGCGGGACGCAGGTTCCCCGACCGGCTTGACACGTTGCTGCGATGCCACCGGGCGGCGGCGGCCTGGCTGGGGCAGCGATGCGGCCGGTTCGTGATGGCGGGCCGCTCGATGGGCGGTCGCATGGCCTCGTACCTGGCGGTCGAGGGTCAGCCGTGCGCCGGCCTGGTGCTGTACGCGTACCCCTTGCATCCGGCGGGCAAACCCGACCGGCTACGGGCCGACCACCTACCCCGGGTGCCGGTTCCGATGCTGTTCTTCACCGGTAGCAAGGACAGGCTGGCCCTCCCGCATCTGGTGGAGGAGCATCTGATGGGGCTGGAGCGGTCGGTCGTGGAGATCATCCCGGATGCCGATCACAGCTTCCGGGTTCCGAAGCGGACCGGCACCACCCAGCGGGAGGTACTGCGGACCATGGCGGAGCGCACCGCCCGGTGGATAGAGGCCCTGGGGTGAGGAAGGCAGGCCTCGGGACGGGCTAGCGGCCTTGCTCCAACCGGGCGATCTTGTCCAGCCGGCGGCGGTGGCGCTCCTCCCCCGAGAAGGTGGCGCCCAGGAAAGCCTCGACCAGCTCCTCCGCCACGTTCGATCCGACCACCCGGCCGCCCAGGCACAGGACGTTGGCGTCGTCGTGCTCGACCCCCTGGTGGGCTGAGTAGTGATCGTGGGCGAGCGCAGCCCGTACTCCGGTGACCTTGTTGGCGGCGATGGCGGCGCCGACCCCGGACCCGCACACGATTATGCCGCGGTCGGCTTCCCCGCGCTGCACTGTCTCCGCCACCGCGATCGCCACGTCCGGGTAGTCGACGGCGGCGGTGGAGTGGGTGCCCAGATCGATCACGTCGTGGTCGCTCCCGAGGATCGAGGCAAGGTGCTCCTTAAGCGGGTAGCCGGCATGGTCAGCGCCGATCGCGACTCTCAACTCACTTCCTAGAACGGCAAGTCCGGAGGATACCGGCTCGCTGTCCGTCCGGCGGTTCCAACGGACTGAGGAGAACGTTCCGAACCTTCGGTAGGGGGTTGTCCGAAAAGCCTCGAGCTAGTGACCCACGGTGGTGTCACTGCCCAGGTGTGGCGCGGCGGAACCGGTCGCCAGACTCGCCTCGCCCGCGCTCTACAGGCTGTCGAGACCGTTCCCCTCGACGAAGAGTTGGGCCGCCGTGCCGGTGTACTGCTCGCTCGTTCCGGTCTGAGCGACGCAATCGACGCGGCACTGGCAGCCATGGCCGCTCACGGTGATCCGATCATCACTTCCGATCCCCTTGACCTGGCCGCACTCGTCGCCGTCAGCAACCGCCGGGTCGATGTCGTTCCGGTTTCGTAACCGGCCTGTGCCCGGTCAGAGTTCCTTCGGGAAGGAGTCCCGACCCGGCATCCTTGAGAACTCGCAGATTGGTAGGTTGATTCGATTCCAGCACGAGCCGCGGTGAGCCTTAGGTTCAGGGTGCCGTGGGGCGCGCTGTGAGCCTTAGGTTCAGGATGTCGTGGGCGTGCGCACCGCCCACTACCTGGCCGGCGGGAATCCGCAGGGTTGCTCACTCCTAGAATCAGGGCAATGGCAGAGTTCCAACTCCGGCCTCTGGACACGGGCGGGGTGCTAAAAGAGTCCTTTGGCGCCTACCGCCACCGTTTCGGCACGCTGATCGCCACCGCCGCAGTGCTCGACCTTCCCTACGCCGTGCTCTATTACCTGCTGGCGGACGATCCTCCTCCGCTTTCCGCCCTACCGACCAACGAGGAACTCTCGACGTTCGTCGGGGCTCTTGGACCCTGGTTGGTGATACGCCTGCTGATCACGAGCATCCTGTTCGCGGCGGTCATCCGGACGGTCGGCGAGACCTACGCCGGTGTCGAGTCGTCGTGGCGCGACACCACCGCGGCCGCCATCAGCCGGATGGTGTCCCTGGCCGTGGTGACCGTCCTGTTCTGGTCGGGGGTCACGCTCGGTTCGGCCATGTTCGTGTTCCCTGGGTTGTTCCTCGTCGTGGCCTGGAGCGCCACGCTGAGCGCCGTCATCATCGAAGGGGCCGGACCGCTCACCGCCTTCGCCCGCTCCTGGGTGATCACCGCCGGGCGCCGGATGGCCATCTTCGGCATCCTGGCCACCACCTCGGCGCTTGTCGTGGTGGCCAACCTGATCCTCGTGGTGATCCTGGTGGAGGTGTTCGGCTTCCTGCTGGGATCGTCCGGCTCGTTGCTGGCATCGGAGATCGTCTGGGTCCTCACCCAGCCCTTCATCGCCGTGGTGCTGGCGGTTCTCTATCTCGAACTGCGGGTCCGCAAGGAGGAACTGGACACCGACTGGCTCTCACTGCAGATCTCTGCGACCTCCTTCGACAGCTGAGGGCGGCCTGCTGACTCTGGTCAGGCGATTCGTTGCGAGCCGGCGGGCCGAAAAGGACGTTTCCCCGTACCCCCCCGGCGGGGTATCCTGACGGGTGGGCCGGTTCCACTCCGTTCCGCAAGCCCGCTTCGTTCGCAAGCCCGCAACCCTCCGCAAGGATGCATCCGACCCATGAGCGCTACCGAGACCGCGGTAACCCTCCGCCCGCCCGTACGTGAAGAACGGGCCGACGTCGACCCTGACCTGCTCGATTCCACCCTGGAGTACATCCGTCCGGCCCTCCAGTACGACGGCGGCGACCTGATCCTGGAGGGGGTGGACGAGGACGGGACCGTGAACCTGAACCTGGTCGGGGCTTGTAGTGGCTGTCCGATGTCGATGATGACGCTTACGGCGGGTATCGAGCGGATCCTCAAGGACCGGGTCCCCGGCGTCACCGCCGTCAACGCCACTTGAGCCGAGCCTGCCTTCCGGTGCCGTATCGGGGCGTGTAGCAATGCCGACCGGGGCCAGCCGAACAACCGCTGAGCCTCCAGAGGTGGGCGAATGGGTGGACCGGGTTCGTGAGGGCGACCGGCGGGCCCTGGCTCAGGCCATTACCGCGACTGAGGAGGGCCCTGCGGCGGCGGGCGATCTGCTGGAGGCATTCGCCGCGCTAGCCGGCGGGGCTTCGAGGATCGGCATCACCGGCGCACCGGGTGTGGGCAAGAGCACCCTTGTCTCCGCCCTGATATCCACCATCCGGACGGACGAGCGGACGGTGGCCGTGATCGCCGTCGACCCCTCCAGCCCCCTTACATCCGGGGCTCTCCTGGGCGACCGGATCCGCCTGCAGGACCATGTCGACGATCCCGGCGTGTACGTGCGGTCGGTGGCGGGACGGGGCCACCTGGGAGGCCTGTCGGAGGCGGTTCCCCGCATCGCCGCGGTGCTGGAAGGGGCCGGCTTCGACCTCCTGCTGATCGAGACGGTCGGCGTGGGCCAGTCCGAGGTCGAGGTCATGCACCATGTGGACACCACCGTGGTGGTGGTGACGCCCGGGTGGGGCGACAGCGTCCAGGCCGCCAAGGCCGGAGTGCTCGAGATCGGGGACGTGTACGTGGTCAACAAGGCCGACCTGGCAGGCAGCGCGTCGGCGCGGCGGGACCTCGAGGTGATGCTCGCCATGGGTCCGGCGCGGTCCTGGAAGCCCCCGGTCCTGGAAACGGTGGCCACCGAGGGTGTCGGGGTCGGCGAGCTATGGCGAGCCGTCAGGGATCATCGGCGTCACCTCAGGGGATGAAGGGCTGCCCGGTCGCCGGATCCTCCGGCTCGCCGGGTCGGTCGGACCGAGCCTGTCCGATCTAGCGAGCCCACCCATATAACCTGTCGGAACCCACAGCGAGGAGAGTCTTGGAATACGCGTCGTACACCACCCATGATGCGGTAGGGCTCATAGAGCTGACCCGCCCGCCGGTCAACGCCATTTCGGCCCGAGTCGTGCGCGATCTGGACCAGGCGCTCGATCGGGCGTCCGATCCAGGCATCCGGGCCGTGGTGATCACGGGTCGCCCCCACTTTGCGGCCGGTGCCGACATCAACAGGTTCAAGCAGGCGCACGAGGAAGGCACCGGAGCCCGTTCCCTGGAGGCGGAGCGGCTGGGTGCCCTGGTCCGTCGCATGGAGTTGATGACCCAACCGATCATCGCGGCCGTCTTCGGCTATGCACTGGGCGGCGGTCTCGAACTGGCGATGGGCGCCGACTTCCGCTACCTGGCCGAGGACGCCCGGGTCGGCCAGCCCGAGATACTCCTCGGGATCATGCCCGGAGCGGGGGGAACCCAGCGCCTCGCCCGCCTGGTGGGCTTCAACCGGGGCCGGGAGATCATCTACTCGGGCCGCCATGTAGGCGCCGAGGAGGCGCTCGCCATCGGGCTGGCCGACAAGGTGTTCCCGTCCGAGGTCCTGCTGGAGTCGGCGCTCGAGTTTGCGTCCACCCTGGCCGGCGGGCCGTCCGTGGCGCTGGGAATGGCGAAGCGGGCCATCAACGAGGGGTGGGGACGCCCGATGGATGAGGCCCTCGCGGTGGAGGCGGAGGCATTCGACACGGTCTTCGCCAGCGACGACGCCCGGGAAGGGGTGCTGGCCTTCCTGGAGAAGCGGTCGGCGAGGTTCAAGGGCACGTGAACCGGGCGTTCCGGGCCGCCGCGGGGCCGGTGGTGGCGCTCGCGGTGCTGGCGGGCCTCGTGGTACCGGCCTGCGGCGGGGAGGAGAACCCCGACGGCTACGACGGTACGATCGACTGCGGGACTCCGGCATGGTCGTGGGAGACCGAGCACGACCGGACCTACGAGGCGGAGCCGACCCCCTACGACGCCATGGTGAGCTTCGCGTCCGCCTATGACGACCGGTCCCCCTACGTGCACGTGGACAGTGCCCGGACCGCCACCGTGGTGATCGACGGCGCCGAGGTGGTGTTCGTGCGCGTGCTGGAGCTGGCCACCGAGACCTTCGCCGCCGTGGAGGCCCACGGATGCGCCGGCTTCGAGCCTGCGTAGTTGCTAGTTGCTAGTTGCTAGTTGCTAGTTACGTTGGATACCGCTGACCACTGACCGCTATCAACCCTCGATCCTTCGTTTGAGGGTGGCCAGGTTCCTGGACCAGACACGTCTCAGCACCACCCGGCCCACCAGGGCTGCCGCCGGGCCTCCGAACAGCCACGGGAACCGGATCCGCTCGCGCCACACCAGCGAGGTCCGTCCGGGACTCGGCGAGGAGAGTTCGAAGCGGCCCTCGCCCCGGAAGAGGCCGGTGTGCCGGCCGGCCACCGAGAGCATGGGTTCGATCTCGGTGATCTCGAAACGGTCGGTGGTGCGGAACGGCCCGACCCGGGTATCGATCAGCAACACCGTGCCGGGTCCCTCCCGCTGGTCGGTCCCGAAGCGGATGGCATGGGCGTCCTCCATCCATTCGGTGTGGGCGGCGAAGTGGGTCACCTCGGCCCAGACCTGATCCACCGGCGCCTCGATCTCCACCGGGACTCCGGTCCGGACCTCCGACAACCCGGCTATCCATCCGCACAGGCGGCAGGACCGGTCCGTCAACCGCACAGCTCCCGGGCCAGGGGGGTCGGGTTGACGGCCCCCCCGCGGTCGGGGTGGAACTCCCAATGCAGGTGCGGGATGTGGGCGGGGGCGTTGCCGGTCGTGCCGACGGTTCCGAGCGGCTCCCCGCGGGACACCATCTGGCCGACCGCCAGACCGGGGGCCCACGCGTCGAGGTGGGCGTAGTAGTAGCGGTCGCCCCCCAGCCCATCCAGCCAGACGGCGATGCCGCCCCTTGTGGTGTTCGACAACCGATGGATCCTCCCGTCCTCCACCGCCACGACCGGGGTGCCCCGGTCGGCCAGCATGTCCACACCCTCGTGCGTCCTCCCACCCGAACGGGGCGCGCCCCAGGTGTCGGTGAAGCTGTGGAACCCGTCCACCGGGCAGGCCATCGCACCGGAGGGAGGATCGTCCGTCACCGGACCGTCGGCAGGAACGGTCGTGGGAGGTGCGAGGGTGGTGTCGGTGACGGCGATCTCCGTGGTGGTCGTCGTGGGTTCCGTGGTGGTGGGAGCGGTGGTCACGGCGACCGTGGTGGTGGTGGACGAGGTGGTGCTGGTGGCCTGGCGCTCCGCCTCCGCCTCAGCCTCCGCCTGGGCGCGAGCCTCAGCCTCCGCCTGGGCGCGGGCCTCCGCCTCGGCCTCGGCCTGGGCGAGGGCCTCGGCCTCGGCCTGGGCCCGGGCGCGGGCCTCGGCTTCCGCCTGGGCGATCTCCTCCGCCCTGCGCTCCTCGAGGCGGAGATAGGCCTCCTGGCCGGCGGCGAGGCGCTCGCTCAGACCGACCGACACCTCCTCCAGGCGATCCAGCAGCTCCTGCTGCTCTGCGCGGCTGACGCGCAGGACCTCGGCGGCCTCGTTCAGCTGGCGGGTCAGCACCTCCAAGGCGTTGAAGAGCACTTGATCCTGCTCCCGGGCGTCGTCGAGGTACTCGGTCCTGATGTCGATGTCGGCGAGAGAGGCGGAGATCATCAGGGCTGCCAGGTCGTTCACGGCCGCGCCGCTCATGTAGAGGTCCACGGCTCGCTCCCGGATCTGGTCCTGGAG
>JAPPGV010000068.1 GCA_028821235.1 bacterium | reverse complement strand
TTCCTAGCCTCATCGCGTTCGGGGAGGACGGAACCGAGCCGCTCCTGGGAACCATCGCTCTCCAGGCCGCGGGGATCGAGGTTGACCTGCGGACCGAATCACTCAGGAAGGGCCGCCGCTTCCGGCTCTGACGTGAAGCGAACGACCGTCTATCTCCCCGCTGATCTGAAGCAACGGCTGGTAGCCGTGGCAGAACGAGAGTCCCGCAGCGAGGCCTCCATCGTGCGCGAGGCCGTTCAGGCGGCGCTCGACTCTCGCGACGCTCCGATCCCGAAGTTGCCTCTGTTCGATGGATGGGGCGATCCCACCCTCGCCGACCGGGTGGACGAACTGTTGGTAGGTAGCGGCTTCGGTAGCTGAAGTTGATGCCAGGGGACCCATGACGGGGACCCGACCTTCCGCCGACGCGAGCCTAGGTGGTCGACACCCTGTTTCGGCAGGCTGGGCAGGGGCACGACTGGTAGTTGCGGCTTTGGTGGAACAGGCCGTGCATCCTGCCTTGGTCAGTGTCGAACAGAGCCCAAAGACGGTGGGTGAACCGGTCATCGAAGGATCCTGCGTAGTACCGGTACAGCGCGTAAGCGACTAGATCGGCTGCCTGGAGGGCACGGGTGGCCTTGGAGTCGGAAAAGAACGGGACATCTGCGAGGTTGCTTATCCTCCCGAGCGAGCTGGTCGCAGCCCGCCACTGGCTGATCCACGCCTGGAGCCTTTGGTCCACGCCGCCTTTGTCGTGAAGTATCAGGCCCCGCTGGCGGACTCCGGACTCGCGGCCCATCCGTTTAACGAAGTCGTCGAACTTCTTGGCGACGAGTTCGTATGCGCGGGCCTTCCCACCAGTGCTTCCGCGGTCTAGCACCACTCCTAGGAGACGCATCGGGAAGTCAGGGTTGCATGGTCGGTAGCCAGCCAAGCACGCGTAGGCGCCGGCGAGGATTCGGTGCCGGTTTGTCCCGCTGATCGCCGCCCACTCGTTTCTGCCACGCCAGAGTTCGGTGGCGTGCAACTCGAAGATGGTGTGGTCATGGCCTAGATCCTTGAGGCGGCGGTAGAGAAACCTGTCTAGTCGTTGCTGCAGATGCCAGACGTCTTCTTCGTGGATCATCAGACCTGCCACAACCACAGCTCGGCTGGTGGGGTGGGTACCGGACTCGTCAACGAAGCCGACGTACAACTTCGCCCTCCGTTCCTTCCAGACGCGTTCGTGCCCCGCCGAAGCGAGGCACGTTCTGCATGGTCCAGCAGGGGAACCGCTTAGGGCTCGCGGACCGGGACCAAGCTCAGTCCGTCCCCGCCGGTGTGCCCTCAACCCTAATAGGACTGCTGGACTTCAGCAAGTGGGAATACACACTTGTCCGGTATAAACACCCGTCTTTGTGTTGTAGCATCCTCCAACTCGTAATCGAGATGCATTCAAACCCCAACACAGCAACCGATACTCTCCCAGAAGACATGCGCTGGGACCCGGCCGGGCTGCCGGGTCAGTCGGCGGCGAGGTTCAGGGCGGTCTGGGCCAGGATTTCGGCCGCTAATGCCGTTTCTTCGATGCCCACCCATTCCTCGTCGGAGTGGGCCTGGTCGATGCTGCCGGGTCCGAACACCACGCAGCTGATCCCGGCCGGGGCAAGCGCGGAGGCGTCCGTGCCGAAGGTGACGCCGATCGGATCGGCCTCCCGGCCCGTGGCCGCCTCCCGGGCCCCCTTCAAGGCCTGGACCACCGGGTCGGTCACGGGTGTGTCGAGGGGAGCGGTCATCAGGAGGGGATCCCGGCGCTCCAGCGGGACATCCACACCGGCCAGCAACTCGTCGAACTCCTCGAGAAGTTCCTCGTGGATCTCGCCGGGGATCACCCGCCGGTCGAGGCCGATGACGCACTCGGCCGGGACCACGTTGAAGCCGGAACCGCCCCGGATGATGGTGACGGCCAACGTGGGCGGCCCCGCCAGCGGGTGTCCCACCGGGTCGAGGGAGGTCAGATAGTCGGTCTGGAGGGCGTCCAGAACCCGTCCCATCGCGTAGATGGCGTTGCGTCCCAGGTGGGGTTTGGAGGAGTGTGACGGGATGCCGGTGGTGGCGATCTCGAGGCGGAGCACTCCCTTGTGGGCGGTGGCGATCTCCAGGCTGGTGGGTTCGCCGAGCACCGCCATGTCGACCTCCGGATGGGCGGCCGCCAGCTCCTCCGCCCCCGTTCCGCCGACCTCCTCGTCGATGCCCCCTACCAGCATGACGGTGGCCCGCTCGGCCGGGTCTACCGACCCCAGCAACCGGAGGGCTTCGACCATCGCCACCAGCGACCCCTTGGTGTCGCAGGCGCCCCGCCCGAACACGTTGCCGCCGGTGGACATGGCATCGGCGGTGGCCTTGCCGGAGAGGCCCACGGTGTCGAGGTGGGCGTGGAACATGACGACCGGAGAGCCCTCCCGTCCCGGCAGGGTGGCGACGACGTTGTCGCGCCCTCCCGGGTGGACCGGTTCGCGCACGGGATCGAAGCCCCAGTCCCTGAGGTCGGAGAAGAGCAGGCTCGCCAGGTCGGCCTCGCCGGCGCCCCCGTCGATGGCGGGGTTGACGGAGTGGACGCCTACGTAGCGGACCAGCAATCGCTCGACCCTGGCGCGGTCGGCCTGGCCTTGGAACTCTGACGGCACGGGAGCAACGATACCGAATCGGGCACCTCCACCTACAATCCCGGCAACAGTTTCCGGCCGCGACGGGAGGGCCGCCAAGTGTGCACCACCGGGTTCTTCAGGCTCGGACCTGACGACTACCTGCTGTTCAAGAACAAGGACTTCGGCAGGGAGAGTTTCGACGACCGCCTGGTGCTCGAACCGGACGTGTTCGGCGTGGAGGGTGTCACCACCTGGGCGGGAACCGATCCCGACCTGGACCGGTTCTCGGGCTTCTCGATCGGCGCCAACTCCTCCGGCCTGTTGGTGTGCGACTCCAACGTCCGCACCCTCGATGACCACGCCAACTACGACGACCTGGTCGAGATCGCCCTGCGCGAGGGCACGGATGTCCCGTCGGGCGTGGCCGCGGTGGAGCGGGCGGTGGCGGCCCGCCCCTACCTGTGGGCCAACCTGGTGCTGATCGACCGTCACGGCCAGGCTGCTGTCGAGGTGCGGAGCCGGCGGACAGCCGTGCTCCGGCCGGACAGGCCCACCGCCCGGTCCAACCACCACACCGAACTCGGGGTCCACCCCGAGAACGATGACCGGTTGACCACGCTCGACCGGATCGCCTCCGCGCAGGGCCGCCTCGACCGGGCCGCCTCCCTAAACGAGATCCTGGAACTGCTCCGGAGCCACGACCAGGGCGACACGGGCGTCTGCAACCATCTGGGCTACAGCACCGTCTACAGCTACATCCTCCGCCACCGGGCCGGGACCACCACGCTGATGGTCAGCCGGGGCAGGCCTTGCGAGGCGTCCCCGCCCCTGGAACTGGAGCTTCCATTCGGCCCGGCCTGGTCGCCTGACTCCCTAGATGACTTCCTGGCCGCCTACCCCTCCGATCGGGTCCCGGTCGCCTCACAGGCTCCATAGCGGCAGGTTGGAGACGGCCTCCTTCAGTCCCCTCCGGCGCTCCTCCACGTCGGGCAGGGCGCCGGCCACCCGGTTCCAGAACTCGGGCGGGTGGCCCTTGACCTGGAGATGGGCTAGCTCGTGCACCACCACGTAGTCGATGAGCCTCGGCTCCAGCATGATGATCCGCCAGTTGAACCGGAGGGTGCCGTCACGGGCGCAGCTGGCCCAGCGGCTCTTCTGGTCGCGGATCAGGACCCTCGACCTCGGGCCATGGCCGAGGAGCGGCCACCAAGCGTCGACCGTGGCCGGGATCCGCTCCCAGGCCCGGGCGTTGTACCAGGCCACGAAGGTATGACCGACGCTCAGGAGCCGGGAATCCTCGTCCGGCCCGGGTGGCACGGTCACGGTGAACCGGCTCCCGTCGAAGTCCACCACCGGTCCCGGCAGGTCCACGGTCTCGTAGGAGAGCGGCACGGCCCGGCCCAGGTAGGGCATGATCTGGCCCTCTCGCAGGCCGGGCAGGCAGCTTCGTTCCAGGTCTGCCAGGTGACCGAGAATCCACGGTGCCTTGGCCTCCACGAACTGCTTGAGGTCGTCCACCGGCGCCGCTCTCGGGGCATACACCCGCACGCCGAGAGGTGTCACGGCCACCTCGACCGTCTTCGTCCGCCGGTCGCTCCGGCGTACCTCGAACTCGATGGTGTCATCTCCGTGGGTGATGGAGCAGTATTTGCGCGCCATCGCGGTCTCCTTTCGCTTCCCGGCCGCCGTTGCCGAGGGCCGGTTCCAAACTGATGTCGGGGTCGGGCCTTCCGATCCCTCCCCATCAGTTACCGCGATATGGCAGGCTTTTCCAGACCCTTACCGGCTGCTGTTGACCATGAGATAAGACGTAACAAAAGATTAACAACTAGTAACTAGCAACTAGAGACTGACCCGGCCCTCGGCGAGCAACCGGCGGAAGGCCTCGACCGTTCCGACAACCCCCTCTGCCAGCGGGCGTTGGGGAATGTCGATGGCCTGCTCGAGACCGGCGCCGTCGATGATCGAGGGAAGCGGGAAGGGCGCATCGTCGTAGGTGGTCTCGATCCCGGGAGCGGCGGCATCTATGGCCGCGGCCACCTCCGAGATGTGAGCCACCGGACCGCCCACGTTGTGGACCAGGGCCCGGTCGGCCTCGAGGCGGGCGGCCGCGATGAAGATGCGGGCCATGTCCTGGGCGTGCTGGTAGGTCACCGTTCCGCCGTGGGTGATGTGGGCGGAGACTCCGGCCGCCGCGGACAGCATCGCGACCGTGGCCGCCGAAGTGAGACCCTGATCACGTCCCAGTCCGTAGATGACGGAGGGTCGCAGGCCCACCGAGCCGATTCCCCAGTCCGTGCTGTAGATCCGGGCCGTCCACTCGTTGGCCTGCTTGTAGGCACCGTAGAGCGTGGCCGGCGCAGCGGGGGAGTCGTCGTGGACCACCCCGCCCTCGTACATGTCGGCCGGGCCGAACACGCCGATCGAGCTTGCATACGTAACGCCCCGGACCTGCCCTTCGGTCCGCCGGGCCGCCTCCAGCACGTTCAGGGTGCCGGTGACGTTGACCCGGGAGCCGTTCACCGGATCGGCCGCGCAGAACGGGACCTGGAGGGCGGCCAGGTGGACAACGTGGGTTATCCGGTTGTCCGTGATCACCGCCTCGACCGCCTCGCTGTCGCGAATGTCCCCCTGGCGGAACCGGACGGCCGAGAGCTCGTCCTCGTCCAGCAGGAGCCGCAGGCGATGGGGGGTATCGCTGATGTCGAACGTGACTACCGGAGTTCCCTCCCTGACCAGCTCGTGAACCGCCCAGGCGCCGATGCAACCTGCTGATCCCGTCACCAGGAACCGTTCCATTTTTTCCGCCTTTTCCGATCGATGCGAACTTATTTTGTACGCCGTAGCGAGCAACAGGATAAGATATCCAATTAGCGTCAATGGCGCGAGCGAAGGAGGACATTGCTTATGGGCAACTCTTGGATGGATCCGGGCCTGGGTCCCGAGGTGACCGAACTCACCGAGCAGTACATGGCCAAGAAGATCGGGCGGCGCCAGTTCATGAAGCGCATGGGTGTTGCCGGCGTGGGGGTAGCGGCCGCAGCATCGATACTGGCGGCCTGCGGCGACGACGAGCCCGAGGTCGCAGCCACCACCGCAGCCACCACGGCCACCACCGCAGCCCCGTCCACGGATGACAGCGCCACCACGACCCAGGCGGCGGCCGCTCCGGAGGAGACCACTGCGACGACAGAAGCCGCGATGATGGGCCCGGTTTCCGGCGGCACGTTGCGGGAGGGTTACAACCGGGACGTCTCCAAGCACGACCCGCTGACCACCAACTGGTACGATCCCGCCTTCTTCGCCATCTACGAGGCGATCCTCTCCAACGACCCGAGCGGCGCCACCGTGCCCCAGTTCGCCTCCGGTTTCTCGGCGGCGGACGATGGCCTCGAGTACCGGTTCACCATCCCGGAGGGCAAGCTGTCGCACTCCGGCGGGACGATCAACGCCGAGATGGTGGCCGAGTTCTACCGGTCGATCCAGGCCTTCAGCTTCATCGCCGGCCTGGCGGCGCCGGTCGACACCTACGAGGCGGACGGCAACGATGTCGTCATGAAGATGAAGAACCCGTGGGTGGGGGCCCTAGGCCCGCACAAGACCGGGTACTGGCGGATCGTCAACATCAACACCTGGAAGGAGCACTCGATCACGGCCGACGGCGGGCTCAACGCCGCTTCGACCTACGGCACCGAGTTGGCTGACGGCACCGGTCCCTTCACCCACGAGGAGTGGGTACCGGGTAGCCACGTGCTGGTCCGGCGCTGGGACCAATACCCGGGTTCCCAGACCCCGTTCTTCGAGAACAAGGGTCCGGCCCATCTGGACGCCATCCGGTGGACGGTCATCACCGAGGCCGGCCAGCGGGCCACCCAGCTCGAGAACGGCGATATCGACACGCTGATCAACCCGGCCCACCAGGACATCGGGCGCCTCGAGTCCAACTCCGACCTGACGGTGATCCGGCATCCCGAGTGGTCGGGGTATCACCTGGCGATGAACCGTGACTATCCCGAGTACTTCGGCGACCGGCTGACCCGCCAGGGCTTGTCCCACGCGTTGGATCGCGAGGGCATGGCCCAGGCCATCCTGTTCGGCAACGGCGCCGCGACCTACGGTCCGTTCCCCACCACCGACCGGAACTACGAGTCGGCGGTCGAGCAGTTCAACCAGTTCGATCTCAACCTGGCCAACCAGAAGCTGGACCGGGCCGGGTGGACGATGGGCAGCGGCGGAGTCCGCGAGCGCGACGGGGTCAGGTTCGAGTTCCGCTATCTCGTCGAGGACGAGACGGTTCAGAAGTCGGTGGCCGAAGCGGTACAGGCTCAGTTCGCCAATGTCGGCGTCAGGGCCAACCTCGATGTGGTCGACCGAGCGCTCGCCTTCGAGCAGCAGAGCGGCCCGGGTCGGGACTCGGTCGAGATGTCGCTCTTCTTCTGGCTGTGGCCGATCCCGCTCGACGTGCTGATCCTCTTCGGTGGATCACAGTTCATCCCGGTGCCGAACTTCTCGCACGCCGTGGAGCCGCGGGTCGACGATGCCATCGCCAACTGGCAGAACTCTGCCACCGAGTCGCAGGCGCAGGCGGCGGCTTCCCAGTTCCAGCTGGCCTGGGCGGAAGAGCTTCCGTACATCCCGCTGATGAACCAGAACGCCACTTTCGTACACAACAACAAGGTGCACGGATGGCAGCCCTTCGTGTGGAATCTGTACCCGTACTACAACGACACCTGGATCGAGGCCTAAGGTTCCGGACGAACCTTGCCGGTACTCAGATCGCGAAAGGGCCGCGCTCCGGCGCGGCCCTTTCCGGTAGGAGGGTCTGGCTTTGAGGCGGCTGGCAGCCCGCTCCGCCTACATGCTGGTGATCGTGGCGGTCTCGTCGGTGGCGGTCTTCTACGCCATCCGGCTGTCGGGAGGGGACGCGGTGGCCGCCGTCATCCAGCCGGGCTCGGCCTCCCTGGAAGCCCGCGAACAGCTCCGGGAGCTCTGGGGACTCAACCTCCCCATCCACGAGCAGTACTTCGACTACATGGGGCGGCTGCTGCGAGGGGATCTGGGCAACTCCTTGACCAACAGCTCGCCCATATCGGACATGCTGATCATCCACGGTCGGCACAGCCTGATCCTCGGGGTGGCCGCCCTGGTGATCGTCTTCGGCCTCGGCATCCCTCTGGGGGTGCTGGCCTCGCTGCGCCGCAACGGCGTTGTGGACGCGTCGATCATGACCTTCTCGGTGGGCGGCATGGCGATCCCCAACTTCTGGCTGGCGCTGCTGGTCGTCTGGCTGTTCGCCTCCACCCTCCACTGGTTACCCTCCGCCGGCTGCTGCAGTCCCAAACAGCTGGTGATGCCCGCCTTCGTGCTGGCAGCAGAGGGCCTGGCTCTCACCGTCCGGATGACCCGTTCGGCCATGCTCGAGAGCCTGGACCGCGACTTCGTGCGGACTCTCCGGTCGGGCGGGCTGTCCGAGATGCGGGTGATCGGGCGCCACGTGCTGCGAAACGCCATGGTTCCCCTGGTGTCGCTAGCCGGCCTGCGGATCGGGCAGATCGTAGGGTATGCGCTGGTCGTGGAGACCATATTCGGCTGGCCCGGCCTGGGGCAGGTGCTGGTCAACGCGGTGCTGAGGAGGGACTACCCGGTGGCGCAGTTCTTCTCGCTGGTGCTGGTGATCCTCGTGATCATGGGCAACTGGGCAGCGGATCTGGGCTACCAGTTCGCCAACCCGCGCCTGCGCGCGGCCCGATCGTGAGACGTATGGTCCACCGAGGAATGGACGATGGCTGACGTAACCCCGACCCATCTGGAGACCTGGAACCTGCGGGTCGCCGAGTTCGAGGAGAGCCAGCGGGTAGGTCCGGCACGCGCCGCCCTCGGTCGCATGCGGCGTAACAAGCTCCTCCTCCTGGGAACCGCGCTCGGGCTGATCGTGCTGGGAGCCGGTGTCTTCGGCCCGATCGTCTCGGGCGCCGATCCGGCGTTCCAGAGCTTCGCTAACACCCTTCTGCCGCCCGGCAGCGAGGGCTACCTGCTCGGTACCGACCACCTGGGTCGGGACCTGGCGGTCCGGGTGTTCATAGGTATCCGGGTCAGCCTGATGGTGGCGGCGGGGGTCACCATTCTCTCGCTGATCCTCGGCTTGCTGCTGGGCATGTTCGGCGGGTTCCTCGGCGGTTGGGCGGATCGAACCATCCGGGGAGCGGTCGATTTCGTCTGGGGCTTCCCGCTGATCCTGGTGGCGGTGCTCTTCGCGGGAGGTCTGGGAGAAGGACTCTTCCCGGTGATCCTGGCGGTCGGGCTGGTGAACACCGCCGCCATCGCCAGGGTGGTGCGCGGCGAGGTGCTCGCCCTGAGCGAGAGGGAGTTCGTAGAGGCGGCCCGGGCAGGTGGCCTGTCGACCGCCCGGATCATGTGGCGCCACCTCTTCCCCAACATCCTGGCGCCGGCCCTGGTGCTGGCCTCCTACTACGTGGCGGTGGCCATCATCGCCGAGGCAGCGCTGTCGTTCATCGGCCTGGGGGCCCAGCCGCCCACGCCCAGCCTGGGAGGGATGGTGTCCGACGGGCGCAACTATCTCCAGCAGAACCATTGGGGAGCGACCATTCCCGGCATCACCATCGTGTTGCTGGTGCTGGCGGTGTCGCTGATCGGCGATGGCTTGCGCGACGTGTTCGACCCCCGGCTCAGGCACGAGGCCAAGGGGGTTGACGAGGAATGAAACGGGTACTGGCCCGCACCGTGTACATGGTGGTCGTCCTGGTGCTGTCCTCGATCGCCGTGTTCTACGCCATCCGGCTGTCAGGCGGCGACGCGGTGGCGGCCCGGGTCCCGGCGTCGGCCTCGGCGGAGGAACGGGAGGCGGTCCGGGAGCAACTCGGCCTCAACGACCCGTTCCACGAGCAGTACTTCGACTACATGGGCCGGTTGTTCACCGGCGATCTGGGCAACTCCCTCACCAACAACGCCCAGATCGGGAAGATGATCACCGAGCACGGCAAGAACAGCCTCATACTGGGAGTGGCCGCCTTCGTGCTCGTGTTCGGTGTGGGCATCCCCTTGGGCATGCTGGCCTCGCTGCGCAGGAACTCGTGGTGGGACGGCGGGATCATGACCTTCTCGGTGGCCGGGATGGCCGTGCCCAACTTCTGGCTGGCCCTGCTGGCGGTGTGGTTGTTCGCGTCCGTGCTGGGGTGGCTCCCCTCCGCCGGCTGCTGCGGTCCCAAGCAACTGGTGCTGCCTGCGGTGGTGCTGGCGATGGAAGGCATGGCGCTGACCGTCCGGATGACCCGTTCGGCCATGCTGGAGAACCTCAACCAGGACTTCGTCCGGACCCTCCGGTCGGGCGGCCTCTCGGAGTCGAAGGTCATCGGTCGCCACGTCTTCCGCAACGCGCTGGTGCCGATCGTGTCGCTGGCGGGCCTCCGGATCGGGCAGATCGTGGGCTATGCGCTGGTGGTCGAGACCATTTTCGGCTGGCCCGGCCTGGGGCAGGTGCTGGTCAACGCGGTGCTGAGGCGCGACTATCCGGTGGCGCAGTTTTTCTCGCTGGTGCTGATCACCGTCGTCCTTCTGTCCAACTGGCTGGCCGATGTCGGGTACACGGTCGTCAACCCCCGCCTGCGGAGAGGCTGAGATGGCAACCATGACCGATCAAGGTGGCTGGCCATCCGGTGGCGACCAGCCGGTAAGCGCCCCGTTGCTCTCGATCGAAGGGCTCCGCACCATGGTCAGTTCCCGGAGGGATTCCTTCGACGTGGTGCGCGGCCTGTCGCTCGACATCTACCCCAACGAGGTGCTGTGCCTGGTGGGCGAGAGCGGCTGCGGTAAGAGCATCACCGCCCTGTCCATCATGCGCCTTCTCCCCAACCCGCCGGTGCGGGTCCGGGAAGGGAAGATCCGGTTTCGCGGCGAGGATCTGCTGAGGTTGAGCGGCAAGCGGATGCGCAGCATCCGGGCCGATTCGATCTCGATGATCTTCCAGGATCCGCTCACCTCCCTCGACCCGGTGTTCACGGTGGGAGACGTGATCGTGGAGGTGATCAGGGCCCATCGGGACGTGAGCAAGGACGAAGCCCGCCGGCTGGCCGGTGACGCTCTGGCCAAGGTGGGCCTGCCCGATCCGATCTCCCGGCTCGGCTCGTACCCGCACCAGCTCTCGGGAGGCATGCGGCAGCGGGTGATGATCGCCATGGCCCTCGTGCTGGACCCCGACATCCTGATCGCCGACGAGCCGACCACCGCGCTCGATGTGACCGTCCAGGCCCAGATCCTCGACCAGCTCGTGACGGAGCAGCGGGAGCGCAACATGGCCATGCTCCTAATCACCCACGACCTGGCGGTGGTGGCCGCGGTGGCCGACCGGGTGGCGGTCATGTACGCAGGAGAGATCGTGGAGCAAGCCCCCGTGGACGAGCTGTTCGAGGACCCGCGCCACCCCTACACCCAGGGCCTGCTCCGTGCTCTGCCGAAGGTGAGCGCGACGCGCCGGCGCCTGGACCCGATCCCGGGCCTGGTGCCGTCCCTCCAGATGATGCCGCCCGGGTGCGCCTTCGCCCCGCGCTGTCCCCATGCCCTGGATCGTTGCTGGAACGAACAGCCGGAGTTGGCCACCGACCCGGACGGCCGGGTTTTCCGGTGCTTCAACCCGCAACCGTTCGCCGGTTGATGCCGGCGGCGCCGGTCCCGGTCGCCATCCGGCTTCCTGACGGGCTGGTTCTCCGCGGCCACGAGTGGCCGGTGGACGGACCGGCGGTCGTGTTCCTGCATGACCACGGCGACGACCTCGATGCCTGGGGTCCGCTCACGGCAAGGGTGGCCTCCCACGGGTTCCGGGTGATCAGCGTGGAGCTGAGAGGCCACGGACTGTCGGATGGCGATGCCGATCCCGGCCTGCTTGGACAGGATCTCCCTGCCCTGCTGGGTGAGACGGCCGCTTCGTTCGGCCCCGTGGCGTTGGTGGCATACGGTCGGGTCGCCGAGGCCCTGCTGTTCGTCGACAAGGATCAGGGCGCGCCCGTCCAGGTGATGATCAGCCCGCTGCCGGATGCGCCTCGAGACATCGACTGGCGCACCACCCGCTCCGCCATGCGCCTGGTGCTCAAGGGCGCCCTCAACGAGGATGTCGAGCGCCAGGTCGGCTTCATCTACCCCAGGATGAGAGGTCCCAAGCTCCAGGTGAGCGGGGCCAGCGAAGCCACCGGGCCGCCATTGCTGGAGGACCAGCCCCAACTCCTCGAACACATGCTGACGTTCCTCCGCCGCTACCTCACCGGCCATCACCTCGCCTGGATAGCCGACCACGCCGACCAGATCGAAGAGGCCCGGGAAGAACGCCTGGCCGCAGAGACCGGCACCGACGCCTAGCCGCCAAGAGAGCTACCGAGAGACAGGTTGTGCGGGTCTCGCCACCCGGCGAGGACCTTCGGGCCGGACCTTTTCCGATCTTCCAGAGATCCAGGTGGCGACGTCTTCGATCGTTCCACGAAGAAGACGGCGATGTCTGAGGAGGTGTGACACGCCCACCGGCGATGCGTAGAACTCCCTGACGGGTTGGGTCAGGCGAGCGGAGCAGGTCGGTACTGACGGATTCCGTACTCTAAGTATCGACTATGAGCTCTACCAGGACTCCTTGGTGAAAGTCGCCGCTCCCACCGTTGACGTACCCGACGCCGTTCGCGGCCACATAGCTGGTCGCCCCCGACTGCAGGTACAGGGTCAGACCCGGAATCTGCGTCGGGCCTGCAAAAGCAAGCACTAGGCCTTCGCCACGAAACCCCGAACCCGATGAGGTGCCTTCGGGTCCGGGCTGGAATGCCCTGGCGACGCTGATCTCTTCCGAAGCAGCCGCCATGTTGTGATGGATGCCGACCCCGGACTCTTTGACCCGAAGCGTTACCGTGGCACCGATGCGAAGCAGGGTCACGACCCCACCGCCGCCGGAGTGCTCAACAGCGTTCACCATCAGCTCTTCTATCACACCGGTTAGCGTGTCGATCTCCAGTAAGTGGTCCTCTTCGCCCCACAGACGACCTACCGCGTCCAGCGCGTCCGCAACGTTCCTCGCGTCGAACCTCCACGCTCCCAGGACGTTCACAGGTGTGCCATCCAGCGGTCCGGATAGGGGTGGGGGATGTCGGCCACGACAGCTAACGCGTCCACCAGTCCGGTAATGGCGGCCAGGGCCTTGTCCTTGGGGTACGGCACACCGGTTTCCACGTCGACCGTGGCGTGCTGCCAGTAACAGTTCCTCCTGCGCTTCCCGGCCATCAGCATCAGGTATGGCAGATGACCCACCCACGCCGTCAACGTCGCGGGCTGACGCGAGGACACGGCACGGCAGATTCGGTGTGGGGTCCGCAGCGACAGATGTCGGGGAGGTCCGACGCCAGCCGTGTTCTCCGCTCTCGACCAGCCAGTCCAGCCATTGTTCGGCTTGGGCGAGCGCCTCGGTCCTGGTGGGCGAACTTGTCGCCGCGGTCGGCTGGTCTCTCACTCCGAACCCCTCCAATGCTCGAAAGTCGCGACGTTCTTCTCCCGTGTTGCTCATTGTGCACGCTGCGCCCGAGTCGGGTCGTCGGCATCCGGGTGGTCACTCGGTCGAAGCTTCTCGTTGTCTGAGTTCGACTCTGCGGATCTTGCCGGAGATCGTCTTCGGCAACTCCTCCACGAACTCGACTTGACGGGGATACTTGTAGGGAGCCGTCGACTTCTTGCAGTGCTGCTGGATCTCGCTCGCCAGGTCCGGCGATGCCACCCGGCCGGGCGCGAGGACGACGAACGCCTTGACGACCTCGCCTCGTTCGGGGTCCGGCACTCCGATCACGGCGGTCTCGGCGACCGAGGGGTGTTCCATCACCACCGACTCGACTTCGAAAGGTCCGATCCGGTATCCGGCGGAGATGATGACATCGTCGGTTCTCGAACCGAACCAGAAGTATCCGTCCCCATCGACGTGGGCCCTGTCGCCGCTGTAGTACCAGTCGCCCTGAAACACCTCAGCGGTGCGCTCCGGGTCCTTCCAGTACTCGGAGAAGAGGCCGACGGGTCGCTGGGGCTTCACCCTGATCGCAATCTGCCCCTCGATTCCCGGCTCCACCGGCACCCCGCCATCGTCGACGACCGCAACCTCGTAGCCGGGACTCGGCTTGCCCATCGACCCGGGCTTCTTGGGCAGGCTGGGATAGTTGGCGACCGTGATGCATGTCTCGGTCTGTCCGTAGCCGTCATGGATCTCGAGACCGGTTGCTTGCTTCCACACCTCGAAGGTCTCGGATTCCAGCGGCTCGCCCGCCGCCATCGCGTGCCTCATCCGTGACAGGTCGAATCGCGATAGGTCCATCTGGACGAACTGTCGATAGATGGTGGGGGGAGCGCAGAACGTCGTCACCCCGTAACTCTCAGCGATGTGCAGGATCTGGTCGAAGTCCGGCTTTCCCCTGCCGTCCCATACGAGAACAGCCGCCCCACGTCTCCACTGACCGAAGAGCTTCCCGTAGGCCGCCTTCGCCCAGCCAAGATCTGAGATCGTCCAATGCAGATCATTGGGCCTGAGGTCCATCCAGAACCGCGCGGTGACCTCATGGCCGATCCCGTAGGAGGCGTGCGTGTGCAGCACCATCTTCGGTTGGCCTGTCGTGCCCGATGTGAAGTAGATCAACAGCGGGTCGGCTGCGGCGGTCGGCGCCGAGTCAGGCTCCGCCGTACTGGCTCGCTCCATTCCGTCCTCGAGCGAGATCCAGTCACCGTATGCCCCGTCGGCGACGATCCGTTGCCTCAGCGCCGGGAAGGTGGACTGCACCTCGTCAACCTTGGCCGCGCCCTCAGGATCGGTCACCGCCACCGTGGCCTCGGAACTCTCGATCCGGTATCGAATGTCCTTGGGCGTGAGCTGCACGGTTCCGGGCATCGGGACGGCCCCGAGCTTGAAGGCGCCGAGCATCACGTCGTACCACTCCGGGATCCGGGGCATCATCAAGAAGATTCTGTCCCCCTTCGTCACCCCTCGGGCGGAAAGGAAGTTCGCGGCCCGGTTCGATCGCTCGGACAGGTCACGGAAACTCAACCGCCGGGGGTTTCCCCCCTGAGGATCCAGCGCCAGCAGGGCCAGGTCTAAGGGACGCACCCGTGCCCGCTCGTCGACCACGTCCCTCGCATAGTTGAACTCGGCCGGCACCCCGAGCCGGAACGTCCGGCGGGCCTCCTCGTAGTCGGCCATGTTCGTCCGGGCATCGCTCACGGTCCTCTCCTTCCCGAAGCAGCCGCGGCTACGCCACCGTGATGCCGGCGGATGCCCTGATGGATCCACCCGAGCGTCGCACGGTCCTGGGAGCGGGCAACCATCGGGAGCGGCGGCGCCTGGCAAGAAGTCAGGATACCGCCGCGTGCCCGGGTCCGGTGTGCTTGCCATTCGCACCCTTCCCTTGTGTTCGCCGTGCGGGGAGACCCCCAGTCGGCTCAGGGCGGCTTGTAACGTATGGCCGGTCGGAGGACGGCGGCATACGGAGGTTCGACACCATGGCGGTAGTAGACGCCCACCTGCATCTTTTCAAGCCGGCTAGCGAGCAGTACCCGCGGGACGTCTTCGAGGCGATGACCCCGGTCGAGCGGGAGGAATCGGCGGAGGAGTTCCTGGCGGCCATGGACAGCGCCGGCGTCGACCATGCCGTGATCGTTCCGCTGTCGGTCCACGATCACTACCTGGCGGAGATCCTGGTCGAGTTCCCCGGCCGCTTCGCCGGAGTGGGGGTCTACGACGCGGATGCGGAGGACGGCGCCGGCCAGGTGGCCCGGCGGGCGGAGCAGGTCGGCATCCAGGGGCTCCGGTTCTACGGCTTCGGCGGTGAGGAGGGCCAGGCGCCCGACTCGTTGGCGGTGTTCCCCGCCCTGGAGGCGATGCGCGACCTGGACATGAAGGTGTGGTTCTACGGCGACCCGGTCCAGGTGGGCCTGCTCGACGGGGTGATGCAGGCGCTACCCGGTCTCAAGGTGGTGCTCAACCACCTGGGTTTCTGTCCCGACATCTGGATGGAGATAGCCATCGACGAGGACCGCCGTCCCCGCTTCGATATCCCGCTTCCGCCGGATTCCCTGAGCCTGATCGAGGAGATGGCCGCCAAGCATCCGGAGGACCTCTACGTGCACCTGTCGGGCCAGTACGCCTTCACCCAGACCCCCTATCCGTACCCGGACCTCCAGGAGGTGGTGGACCGTGTGTATGCCGCGTTCGGCGCCGGCCGGATGCTCAACGCGTCCGACTGGCCCTGGATCAAGGTGAACCCCGGCTACTCCGACGTGCTGTCCCTGGTGGATCACTACCTGCCCGCCATCCCGCCCGAGGACCGGGCTGCCATCCGCGGCGGCACCGCGCTGTCGCTGTTCGACTTCTAGAGACCACTGGGAGGAAGGCTCGAGGTCTTCGTAGATCGCGGCCGGCTTACGTGCTTAACGGTCCCCACGGATAGGGTCGAGGAGGACCAGGTCCAGAGCCCGCGCTAGCAGGGTGGCCATCTGGCCCTTGGTGGTATCGGCGCCTGGGCAGTAGCGGGGCGGGAAGATCATGCAGCCGCGCGTGATGTCTGCGGCGGCAACGGCGTCGATCGCGGCCGCGTGGGTGCTCCCGGCGGTATCGGTGAAGCCGCTCGGGCGACCTGTACCGAGATCGAAGGCCCGGGTGAGGAATGACGCCATCTGGCCCCGGGTGACCAGGTCGTAGGGGCAGAAGCGGTCGGGCGCCGTGCTGCACCCTCGAGTGACCTCCAGTTCGGCCAGGCGCTCGACGTAGGGCGTCCACCAGCGGTCCGCGCCGGCGTAGACGAACCGGGATTCCGTGACGGGATCGGGGTCGGCGCCGTCCAGGGCCCTCACCAGCCACACGGCCATCATCCAGCGCTTGATGGGCTGGCGCGGGCAGAACAGGTCGGGCCCGCACTCGGTGCCGTCGAGGATGCCCTTGTTCCGTAGGGCATCGATGTCCTGCCGGTGACTGCCGTCCGCAACATCGTCGAAGCCCGGTTCGTCGACGCCGAGATCGCCCAGTTCGGCGTCCCTGCAGCCGCCGGGCCCTCCGGCGGAGAGCTTCCTGGAGGTGCTGAACATGGGGTTGAACCCCGAGCCCGGGTCGCTGGTGGTGAGGTACCGCTCGATCCCGTCCGCGATGGCCACCGCCTCGACCTTATGCACCTCCGGGTCGGCCAGCAGCCGGGCCTCGGCCGGTGTCGAGAGGTAGGCGGCCTCGGTGATGACCGTGGCGATGCCGGGGGTGTACTGGAGGATCCCGTACAGGTCGTCCTGAACCTCGACGCGGAGCACGGAGGAGGCGCCCTGGAACACGGTCTTGCGCCACGCCACGTCGTACTGAGAGAACGCCCCCTGCAGCTCCTCGAAGAGGATGCCCGCCAGCCGCTTCGAGTTGGCGCCCTCGATCTGGTGGTAGGTCTCGGTACCGGGGAGTTCGGAGCGGGCGGTGGCACCGCCGTTGTGATGGAGCGAGATGAACACGTCGGGCTTCAGGGCTCGGGCGATCTCGGCCCGCACCACGATCGGGATGCGGACGTCGGTGGTCCGGGTCATGATCGCGTTGAAACCCCGGTCTCGCAGTTCCTCTATCAGCAACTCCGAGACGTCCAGGTTCAGGGCCTTCTCGGTCAGCCCGTTGCTGCCCACGGCGCCGTACTCCGAACCTCCATGGCCGGGGTCGATCACCACTTCCACGTGCGAGATGTACGTGCCTCCGGTCACCATGGCTTCGTTCCAGCAGGTGGTGGTGACCACGTATCCGTCATCCGTGATCTCCCTCACCGGGAGCACCAGTCCGTCGTCGCTGATCACGACGCCGTTGCCGGGAGGGCCAGGGGGGTAGTACTGGGCGCCGGCCGGCAACAGGGCGACGGTCAAGAGGAGGAGCGTGGCAGCCAGGATGGCCAGTCCCCGGCGGCGCGAGCCGGTCGTCATCATCCGGGTATGGCGTGAGAACCGGTGGGGCGCCGTTCTATCGGCCTTCGGCCACCAGCTCGGGGTTGTAGGGCTCGATCATGATGCATTCCCCCGGGCATTCCTCGGCGGACTCGATCACGTCCTCGATCAGGCTGTCAGGCACTCGCGCCACCCCGCGGGCGCCCTCGGGGCCGTGCCCGTCTCCATTCTCATCGTCGAAGACCAGGGTCGAGCCGAAGTGCCTGGCTTCTTCCTTCACCACCCACAGGCCGTCGTCGCGACCCTCGAACACGTCGGGAGCTATTTCCTCGCAGATGCCGTCCCCGGTGCACAGATCCTGGTCGATCCACACCATCATCTTGTAGTCGGCCATCGCGTCTGACTCCTTCGGCTTCCGCGCAGTTCAATTATGGCCATTGGCAGGCACGATCCGCAATCGGGCGCGCCCCGCCACGAGACGTGGCTCGCTTATCCACAAGCGTACCACCGCAAACGCCGAATGGGATCGCCGGATCGCGGCGTCAAGGGGATCCATGCACCCCGGTCGGCGCGTCTACGCTGTCCGCACGCTCGGCGGCCCGACCAGAGTGTGCCGTGGCCCACCCGATCCGAAACGACTCGGGACGATGGCGGTCCGTCCCGCTTGCCCCGCCGTAGGAGGGTACCGAAATGTCCAGTTGGACCGACAGTCGACGATGACCCCCCGGGTCAACGCTTCGCGGGCCGGCCAATCCCCGTCAGCATCCTCCCGACAGACAGACCACTAGGTGGCGTGATTGGTCACCACCCGTACCCGCGCGGTGCTGGTCCGGATCCCCGGCCTGGCCCTCGGGCTGGTCATGTTCGGAGGCGGCATAGGGCTCAACATCCGAGCCAACCTCGGCCTGTCCCCGTGGGACGCCTTCCATCAGGGTATAGCCCTGCGGACTCCTCTGTCGGTGGGACTGGTGACCATCGTGGTCAGCATGGTTGTCCTGCTGGGATGGATTCCCTTGCGGCAGCGTCCCGGTCTCGGCACCCTTCTCAACGCCACCCTGGTGGGGGTCATGATCGACCTCACGCTGTTCGTGGTGGGGGAGACGGAGACCCTATGGCTGCGCGTCCTGTACTTGATCGGCGGTATCGGGATGGTGGCCATTGGATCGGGTTTGTACATAGGGTCGCGCCTCGGACCCGGGCCCAGGGACGGGATCATGACCGGCCTGGCCGCTCGGGGCATGTCCATACGGTTGGCCCGCACCCTCATCGAGGGGACGGTGCTGATCGCCGGATGGTTGCTGGGTGGGGCGGTCGGCATAGGCACCGTCATCTACACCGTGACCATCGGGCCGCTCCTGCAGATCACCCTCCGCCGGGCCGATAAGGGGCCGCTGTGAGCGGGACCGGGCAGGAGCATCCACCGGACGGCTCGGGTCCGGACGGCGCCCTTCCCGGTATCCACCGCGAGCGGGTTACCGAGTGGATGGTGAGGAACATCGAGAGCGCCGTCCCGCCGTTCCGGTTCGCGCCCATACCGGGCGGCAACTCCAACCTCACCTACCGGGTCAGGGGAGCGGACGGCGCGGAGTATGCGCTCAGAAGGCCTCCATTGGGCCATGTCCTGGCCACGGCTCACGATGTGGCCCGCGAGTTCCGGATCATCTCAGCCTTGGGCGGGACCGACGTACCGGTGCCTCCGGCCCTCGGCCTATGCAGCGATCCGGCTGTCAACGACGCCCCGTTCTACGTGATGGGATTCGTCGCCGGCGTGGTGCCCCACGACCGGACGGCGGGTTCGTCCATGACGCCGGCCGACCGGAGGTCTCTCGGCGAGGATGCCGTGACGGTGCTGGCGGGTCTCCACTCCTTGGACCCCGATGACATCGGGCTGGGCGACCTCGGCCGCCGGGAGGGGTACGTGCAGCGCCAGTTGCGCCGCTGGTCGCGCCAGTGGGAGTCCTCCAAGCAGCGGGACCTTCCGGTCATGGACCGGGTCCGGACCCTGCTGGAGGACCGGATCCCCACCCAGCAACGAACCGGTGTCGCGCACGGTGACTATCGGTTCGGCAACCTGATCGTCGAGGACGGGAGGATCGGGGCCGTGGTCGACTGGGAGCTCTGCACCCTGGGCGACCCTCTGACCGATCTCGGGTACCTGGCCAACGACTGGATCGATCCCGGCGGGCCGGAGCTCTGGCGGTCGTCGGTGGTCCAGGACGGTGGATTCCAGTCCCGCGACGAGATGGTGGCCCGCTACGCGGCCCTCACCGGGGCGGACGTATCGGAGCTTCCGTACTACCGGGCGATGCAGGCATGGCGCCTGGCGGCCATCCTGGAAGGGGTCTACGCCCGCTACCGGCACGGCGTGATGGACAACATCTCGGGCGTGGACCTTCCGTCCCTGGCCGGTTCGGTGGAGCGGTTGGCAGGTTTCGCCCTCGCGGCTCTGGAGGGCGGTGCCCACCCGTCTCCCTGAGGGCTCCCCGGTAGCCGCCGGCCGCAGCCGGTTGGGCGCCACTACCAACTACTCTGGCCGCCGTGCGCTTCCGGCTGTTCGGGTTCCCCGTCCACATCCATTTCACCTTCCTGCTCGTACTCGTGCTCCTGTTCGACACCGGACTCGGCCCGGTCGCGACGACCCTGTGGGCGCTTGCCATCCTGCTTTCCGTGATCCTGCACGAGCTCGGCCACGCGGCAACGGTGCGGCGTCTCGGCGGCCGTGTCGAGGGCATCACCATCTACGCGCTGGGCGGTGCGACGTACTGGAGGGAGCGGGATATCCCCCTCGGGGGCTGGAGGTTGTTCACGATCGCCGCATCGGGCTCCGCAGTGGGCCTCTTCGCCGGCCTGGGCCTGTACTGGTATGCCCAGCTGGGCGGCCTGGGCCGGTTCGGGCAACTGGCGATCGAGAGTCCGTGGCGCATCCACCTGGCGGCCGCCGACCGGTACGGGGAGTACCTGGTGTTCTTCGTGGGGGCCTTCATCTGGGTGTCCGTGGTCTGGGGGCTGGTCAACTGGCTGCCGATCGGCGGGCTGGACGGGTCGAAGATGCTCCGCGCCGTGCTGATCAGGATGCTGGGCCCGAGCGGCGACCTCCACTCCCGGATCATCGGCATGATCGTGGGCGTGGCGGCGGCGGTCTGGGCCTGGCAAAGAGGTCTGGTGGTGGCGGCCGTCCTGGCCGTGGTCTTCGCCGGGGCGGACCTCATGGCGTACCGGCGCCCGATCATCCGCCCGCCCTCACCCTGATCGCGCCCCGTTCCCGGAGGCACGTCCTCCGGCTCGAGCCGGCGTCCTGCCGGCGTCCTGGGTGATAGGTCCGATCCGGGTCCGGGCCCCGACGAGGTGGGCCGCAATGAAGCAGGAAAGTTGTGGTTGAGTGGCGGTCGCGTTCGAATTATTGATGTACGGGATGTCTAGCGGTTCTATGCGATGGCATGATCGATCCCGATCTGATCAGTGATCTCAGCCCAGAGTGAGAAAAATTTCGGGGAGACAGAGATTTTCTACCCTGTTTGGTAGCTCCTTCCCGGTCATAGCTCCGATACGCTGCCTCCGGTAGCGATATCTATCCCGCATCGGAGCACATCAAGGCATGAACCACCTGGTAGAGAAGATGCTATTCATCGTATTCGTAGCTGGGGTGCTGGCAGCGGTGCTCATGATCACGGCACCGGGCCGAACACCGCACCGATCAGCCGCCTCGTCGGCCACCGCGCCCCCTCCGGCAGCAGGGGAGGAGACCGGGAGGGCATCGCCCGAGTGGGCGGTGCCCTCGGAATCGAACCCGATCGACGTAGAGGTGGATGGAGAGGATCGGACCGGCGCCGCAGGCCATGATCACGGTGGCGGCGAAGGCCATGACCACAGTCACGACACCGAGCCGTCCGCCCTGCTGACGGTCACCACATTCCGGTATCCGCCCACCGAGTCCGGTGTGGAGGTCGAGAAGGGGCCCACCCCGAGTCCCACCGCCACCTCGGACGGACTCGCAACGGCGGAGCCGGCCGGTGGGTTCCAGGCGAGGGAGGCCGGGCCCTGCCCTCCGATCGAAGAGCTGTGGGTCGCGGACAGCTATCCGGTCGAGGATCCGTGCACGCTGGCGGAGGTCCGCCGGGCGGTGTACCTGGCATACACGGGCACGGACGACCAGCGCCGTTCGGCCATCAGGAACGGTCCTCTGCTCGATGAGGTCTTCGTCGCGCTGGACGACTTCGGCCGGACCTATGGCGCCGTTCTCTACCACCCGGAGCAGCGCGGGCGGTCCAGCGTGGTATTCGAGGAGATCTCGTGGCGGGGCGGCCCGGACGCCGACCGGGGGGTGATAGCGGTCCGCTACCGGCTCGACCATCCCGACTACCCGCCCACCGATCTGGTCCTGGACACCCTCGTCCAGGTGGACGGGGAGTGGAAGGTCTCGTACAGGAGGTCCTACTGCGTGAAGGTGCTGGTGATCATGGAGCACATAGGAAGCGATGTCCGCTGTCCCCGTGACCCGAACCCGGAGGTCAACGAGGACGAGGCCCCGGGCTCTACGGGTCGCTACTGATGGCTCGGCTACGCAGGCACATCCGGGACCTCCCGACGCTTGCCAGATCGGCGCCCACCGCGGTGGGCTGGCTAGCGCTCATCGGGCTGCTCGCCGCGGCCGCACTGTGGGCTTCGGAGCCGGGCGGGGCCCATCCTCCCGAGACTTCATGGCAGCCGGGCCGGACCGTGGCGACCTGGGACTGGGAGCAGCACTGGAACTACTGGAACAAGCTGGAATGCCAGGAGTCCATCCTCGAGACGGGCACCGGCGAGATCACATGCGGGCGATGGAAGTCGGTCGGCAAACTGTGGAGAGCCTGCGGCCCCAGGATCAGCCCCCCGCAGCCGCGCATCAACAGCTGCGGCATCGGACGGGGCGGGCACGCCCCGCACGGGGACGGCGTCACGGTCAAGTACCGGTACCTGAACAGGCACCAGGACCGGAACGGTCCCAGGTACTACGTATGTGCCGGGAACAGGAGCCTGCCGGCCAACACCAGCCCGGGCAACTGCGGGACGTGGGTGACGGTGAACCATACGCACTGCGTTGACGATCCGAGCGCCCATCCGCCCGACTGCCCCACCACCACAAGCAATCAGGAGACCACGCGTATCTCCGTCACCGACACCACCCGCGGGACGACTTCGACCAGCAGGCCGGCCACCCCCACCACTAGGAGGCGTACCACCACCACCAGGCGGCCGACCGTGACTACCGGGCGGCCGACCGTGACCACCAGGCCGGCCACGCCCACCACCGTCAGGCCCCCTCCGCCACCTGCGTGCACGGTGGCCGGCGCTGTTACCTCCTTCCATGACACCATCGACGCCATGGCCGCGCCGTCGCTCGGGTTCCGGCCGGTCCGGAACGGCTACGTGAGGGTGCCTGTTGAGGCGAGCTACCAAGGAGATCCGTCCCGGACCTATACCGAACAGATCGAAGGCGAGCAAGTGTCCATCCGGGTATGGGTAAGCCGGATGTCCTGGGAAGTGACCGGCCTCGGGAGGCCCGACGGAACGGAACTCGGCATCAGGACTTTCCAGCGCCACGTTCCTGGCTACCAGGACGCCGGCTCGTTGAAGACCGCGGTCGAGGTCCGGTTCGGGGGCGCGGAAGCGGTGTACCTGAGGTCCTCGCTGCGGGCGGGTTACCCGACCGGGTACCCGGTGGAACTGAAAGTGGTGTGGAGCGGCGAGTGTCAGGAGTCCGGTACCTCCGGCTGGACCAGCCTCGGAACACGGAGCCAGGATGCTGACTTCACCTACAAGGTCTTCGCCATCCGCAGCCGCCCCAGCGGCTGAGGCTTGTGCCGACATGGACGCCCCGAACGCCCGCGCTGGACGAGGGGTCGAACCGGTCGGGGAGTACCCGGCGTGGTGATCGGTAAGCTTGACCTGTGCGAGGCTGCAGCTCGTTCGGAGTCAAGGATGCTGTTGCACGGAGAACCGCGACTCGCAAGCGTGGAGGAACCTGTGGAAGCGGCGATGGAGATCATGTTCGAGGTGACGGAGGCGCCGGAGGGCGGCTTCGATGCTCGAGCTCTGGGCCACAGCATCTTCACGCAGGGTGAAGACTGGGCCGATCTCAAGGCGATGGTCACCGACGCCGTCCGCTGCCACTACGGAGATGGTGACGAGCCGCGTGTTGTGCAGGCTGGCCACTGACCACTGACCACTGACCACTGACCACTGACCACTGACCACTGGCTATCGTCGGTCTCATGAGCGACGTGGTGGAGCGGGCCAGGGCGTGGATCCTGGGCGATCCCGATCACCGCACCAGAGCCGAGCTCAGCGCCCTGCTCGACTCTGGAGATCCGACCGACCTGGCCGATCGGATGGACGGGACGCTCGCCTTCGGCACCGCCGGTCTGCGCGGGGTCGTGGAGGCCGGTTCCAACCGGATGAACCGTGCCACGGTCATCCGGACCACGCGAGGGTTGGCCGACTACCTGCTGGCCCGCCACGGGGGAGCGCCGGCCGGTCCGGTTGTGGTGGGCCGTGACGCCCGGCCGTCCAGTTCCGACTTCATGCGCGATGTGGTCGGGGTATTGAGCGCCGCCGGCCTGGCGGTCAGGTTCTGGGAGGAGGAGGTTCCGACTCCGCTGGTGGCCTATGCGGTGCGGGTCCTGGGCGCCTGCGCCGGCGTGATGATCACCGCCAGCCACAACCCACCCCGGGACAACGGCTACAAGGTCTATGACGCCAACGGCGCCCAGATCATCCCTCCGGTCGACGCCGGCATCTCCGCAGCCATCGACCGGGTGGGTTCGGCGGTCGATGTTCCCCGGATTGACGCACCGCTCCAGGAAGGCAGGGAGCGGACGGGTCCCGTGTCGCCCGATGTCTGGGACGGGTACCGGAACGAGCTCGCCCGGCTGCGGTCGACCGCGACGGTCGATCCCGGCCTGCGGATCGTCTACACGCCGATGCATGGGGTGGGTTGGCGGTACCTGCGCGAGCTGCTGGCCGTAGCCGGTTACCGCGATGTTCACCCGGTTGAGGAGCAGGCCGAACCGGACGGGCGCTTCCCGACCCTGCCGTTCCCCAATCCCGAGGAACCGGGCGCCATGGACCTAGCGCTGGCGCTGGCGCGACGGGTCGGAGCCGACCTGGTGCTGGCCAACGATCCTGACGCCGATCGGCTCGGCGTGGCCGTGCCCGGCGGGGACGGATGGGTCGGCCTCACCGGCAACCAGGTCGGGGTGCTGCTGGCCGACTACGTACTCTCCCGCCGACCGGCCGGTGGGGACCCCCGCGGCAGGCAACCTCTCGTTGTCAGCACCATCGTCAGCTCGCCCATGGCCGGACTGGTGGCGGCCGCCCGAGGGGCCCGATTCGAGACCACCCTGACCGGCTTCAAGTGGATCATGAACGCGGCGCTCGACATCGAGGCCGAGGGCCGGGGCGCTCTTGCCTTTGGCTTCGAGGAGGCCCTGGGCCATGCGGTGGGAGGCTTGGTGTATGACAAGGACGGCCTGTCGGCCGCCCTGTTCATGGCCGATCTGGCATCCGAGTGCCGGAAGAGAGGCGAGACGGTGCTCGACCGGCTGGAAGCACTGTATCGCCGGCACGGGTTGTGGGTCTCGGTCCAGCGCAGCGTCAGGAGGCCGGGGTCGGCCGGAGCGAGCGAGATCGCCGGCGCCATGCGACGGCTGGCGCAAGACCCCCCGGATCGCCTGGGAGGAGAGGACGTGGTCGGGATGACCGACTACCGGACGGGCGCCGCGGGGAGGCCGCGGTGGCTCGGAGAGGCGTCGCTGGTGGAACTCCGGCTCCAGGATCGAACTCGCGTGCTCGTACGGCCGAGCGGCACCGAACCCAAGCTTAAAATGTACGTGGATTCCACCCGCCCGGTTACCGGGTCCGATGACCCGTCCGGAATCGAACGCGACCTGGAGTTGCATGCCGGAGCGGTGGCGTCCGACCTGGCCGGCCATATCGGCCTTTAGAAGACAGGCCAAACACCTTTTGGGAGGAACGCGATGACGGCGGTAACCGAGCTTTTCCAGGGTCCGAGGACCCACCTCCGGATCGGGGGCGACTGGACAGAGGGGGATGGGGAACTGGACGTCATCGATCCCGCTACCGAACAGGTGCTGGCGGCCGTCTCGACCGCGGGGATCGGAGAGGCGCGCCTGGCGGTCGACGCCGCCGCCGAGGCAGGGCCCGGATGGGCGGCCACCGCTCCGCGCCGGCGTTCGGACATCCTCCGCCGGGCCTACGACCTGATGCTCGAGCGGGAGGAACAACTGGCCGAGCTGATCATCCTCGAGAACGGGAAGTCCTATGCCGACGCCATCGGGGAGGTCCGATACGGCGCCGAGTTCTTCCGGTGGTTCTCCGAGGAGGCGGTCCGGATCATGGGCGAGATACGTACCGCTCCGAGGGGCGACAAGCGGATCGTCGTGCTACCCGAGCCGGTCGGGGTCTCCCTCATGGTCACTCCGTGGAACTTCCCGTCGGCTATGGCGACCCGCAAGATCGCGCCCGCTCTGGCGGCCGGATGCACCACCATCCTCAAGCCCGCGTCCGACACCCCGCTCTCGGCCCTGGCCGTGGCGGACATCCTGGCGGAGGCGGGCGCCCCTCCCGGGACCGTCAACGTGGTGATGGCCAGGGGCTCCTCCGGCGTGGTTGACGTCATGCTCGAAGACCCGCGGGTGAGGAAGCTGTCCTTCACGGGTTCCACCGAGGTAGGTCGGATCCTGATGGAGAAGGCCGGGCGCCGCATCCTCCGGACCAGCATGGAGCTGGGTGGCAATGCCCCCTTCGTGGTATTCGACGACGCCGACATCGAGGCCGCCGTCCAGGGGGCCGTGGTGGCCAAGATGCGCGTCGCCGGCGAGACCTGCGTGGCCGCCAACCGCTTCTACGTGCAGTCTGGGGTGGCGCAACAGTTCACCGACCGCTTGACCGAGGCGATGTCGGGCCTCCGGGTGGGCCCGGGCATCGACAGGTCCAACGAGGTCGGCCCGATGATCAACACTGCCGCGGTCGAGAAGATCGACCGCCTGGTCTCGGGCGCGGTCGACGACCAGGCCACGGTCTGTACCGGCGGAGTGGCACCGGATGGTCCCGGTTACTTCTACCAGCCCACCGTGCTGTCGGAGGTCGCTCCCGACGCAGCGATCCTCGGGCACGAGATCTTCGGTCCGGTAGCCCCGGTGGTGTCCTTCGACACCGAGGAGGAGGTCATCGAGGCCTCCAACAACACCATCCACGGTCTGATCTCCTACGTGTACACGGGAGACATGAATCGGGCCTTCCGGGTGGGTGAGGCGATCGAGTCGGGAATGGTGGCGCTCAACCGCGGCATCATCGCGGACGAGGCCGCGCCCTTCGGTGGGGTGAAGGAGTCGGGCGTGGGCCGCGAGGGCAGCCACCACGGCATGGACGAGTTCCTGGAGTTGAAGTACCTGGCCTGGTAGGTCTTACGACCCGGCGCTGACGCTGGGAGAAGGCACCGGGCTATTCGAGGTGACAGTCCCCGCATGGGGCTCGGTAACTATTCTCAGGGGCGAATCATTTCCGATAGCCGGGATCGACCGAACGTGGTCATGGTCCCGCGGTGGGAGGTGCGGTGTCCGCCGAGAGGCCGACCGACCGGTCTTCGCTGACAGGGTCAGCAGGGTCGTACTCGTCCCGTTCCGGGTCCGAGTCGGTGGAGCAGCATGTGGCGCTCGACGTGGTGATGGCCAGAGCGGCCGGGGAGAACTTCCCGGTTGCGCTCCGCCTGCTCCCCCGAGGCCTGCGCGATCATCTGGAAGCCATCTACGGTTACGCTCGGCTCGTGGACAACCTGGGAGACGAGTTCCCGGGGGACCGGACGGTGGCGCTGGACTGGGCCGACTCGGAGCTGGACGCCCTCTTCGCGGGTTCTCCCCGCCATCCGGTGTTTCGCCGGCTGGCGCCGATGATCCACAGTTTCGACGTGCCACGCCGGCCCTTCGACGAGCTGCTGGCGGCCAACCGCTTGGACCAGCACAAGACCCGCTACGAGACCCGCCAGGAACTGCTCGACTACTGTGCCCTGTCCGCCAACCCGGTCGGGCACATGGTGCTGGCCGTCTTCGAGTCGGGTACACCTGAACGGATCGCGGCATCGGACGCGGTGTGCAGCGGTCTCCAGATACTGGAGCACCTCCAGGACGTGGCCGAGGATGCGGCAGCGGGGCGCGTCTACCTGCCCGCCGAGGACATGGCGAGGTTCGGATGTTCGGTAGACGACCTGTCGGCGCCCGAAGCCGGGACCAGGCTCCGCGCGCTGGTCGCCTACGAGTCGGAATTCGCCCGAGAACTGGTCGAGGAGGGCATTCCGCTGGTCCGGTCCCTGACCGGTCACGCCCGCCTCGCCATATCCGGCTTCGTGGCCGGCGGGCTGGCGGGTTTGGATGCCATCGAGAAGGCCGGCTTCGAGGTGTTGGGCGGCACCCGGCGTGCCGGCCGATCAGGCCTTCTCCGCCGTTTCGTCCCGGTCTACCTCGGCCGGCACCGCCCGGCGGACCGCATGAGGGCAAGTTCGTGACCCCCGAGGGCGCATACGAGACGTGCGAGCGGATTACCTGGGAGGCGGCCCGCAACTTCGCTTACGGCATCCGGTTGCTCCCCCCGCCGAAACGCCGGGCGATGGCCGCGCTCTATGCCATGGCCAGGCGGATCGACGACGTCGGAGACGGAACCTGGCCCCGCGACCGCAAGCTCGAGGAGTTGGACAAGCTCCACGGGGCGATAGAGAGCCTTGGCGCCGGAGACGTGGGGGACCGCGAGGACCCCGTCCTGGTGGCCCTGTCAGACGCCGCGGAGCGCTACCCGATCCCGGTCGGCGCCCTGCATGAGATCGTCGAGGGTTGCGAGATGGACGTGCGGGGCGCGGAGTACGCCACGATGGAGGACACGGTCCGTTACTGCCGGCTGGTGGCGGGGTCGGTGGGACGCCTCTCGCTCGGCGTGTTCGGCACCCGAGCCGGCCGGAGGCGGGAGCCGGTAGGGGAGAGCGAGGCCCACCGGATGGCCGATGACCTGGGAGTGGCCTTCCAGCTGACCAACATGCTCCGGGACATCGTGGAGGACCTTCGCATGGGGCGTATTTACCTTCCCGAGCAGGAACGGGATCGCTTCGGCATCGCGCCGGGACGGTGGACCCCGCCGGAGCGGGTCGGTGACATGGTCGAGTACGTGGCGGGTCAGGCCTCGGTCTGGTTCGACAGCGGCCTCGCGCTGCTGGCGCACCTCGATCACCGCAGCCGATCCTGCACGGCCGCGATGGCGGGAATATACCGGCGGCTCCTGCGGCGGATGCGCGCCCAGCCCACCCTTCCCCTGACCGAGCGCGTCTCCCTTCCGGCCTGGGAGAAGGGCCTGGTAGCGGTCCGTAGCATCTCCGGTCTGCAGCCGTGAGCGGCAGCCGCCCCCGAGTGGTGGTAGTCGGTGGTGGCCTGGCTGGCCTCGCTGCCGGTCTGGAAGCCGCTGACCGGGGAGCGTCGGTCACGCTGCTGGAGCGGCGTCCCCGCCTGGGGGGCGCGACCTGGTCCTTCGAGCGGAAGGGAATCTCGTACGACAACGGCCAGCACGTCTTCCTCCGCTGCTGCACCGCTTACCTGGCCTTCCTGGAGAGGATCGGCTCGATCGGCGACGTGACCATCCAGAAGCGGCTGAGTATCCCCGTACTACGACCCGGGTGGAAGGCGGGGACGATCCGGCGTACCCTCGGGCCGGCCCCTCTTCATCTGGCGCCGTCTCTCCTGGGCTACCCCCACATCAGCCTGAGGGCCAGGTTGAAGGTCCTGGCGGCCGGAAGAGCCTTGCGAAAGCTCGACCCGGAGGATCCGACGCTTGACAGGGTGTCTTTCGGCGACTGGTTGGCCGCCCGCGGCCAGCCGGCCGAGGCCGTGGATAGATTCTGGGACCTGGTCGTGCTCCCGACGGTGAACGTCCATGCTCGTGACGCATCCCTCAAGCTCGCTGCGAAGGTGTTCGTCACGGGGCTTCTGACCGACGCCGCGTCCGCAGACATCGGTTGGGCGTCGGTACCGCTCTCGGTGCTTCACGGGGACGCCGGCCGGCGCGCCCTGGAGGCTCGGGGGGCCCAGGTGATGACCCGGGCGGCGGTGTCAGCTGTCCGCTCCGGTTCCGGGCAACGCCCGTCGGTAACGGTGAGCGGTGGGAGTGTCGAAGCCGACTCGGTGGTCGTGGCCGTTCCGCACGACGTGGTCGGTTCGATGCTTCCATCCGGTGCCGTACCCTTCCAGGACCGTCTGGACCGCCTGGGGGTCTCGCCGATCGTGAACGTGCACCTGGTCTACGACCGCCCCATCACCGACCTCCCGATGTTCGCCGCGGTCGGGAGCCCCATCCAGTACGTGTTCGACCGGACCGGAGCAGCCGGTCTGGACGACAGCCGCCAATGCCTGTCTGTTTCCCTGTCGGCGGCGGATTCCCATCTCGGCGCGAGTGCGCCGGATCTGGTGAAGCACTTCGTGGCGGAGATGGATCGCCTGCTGCCGGCCGCGGCCGAGGCCGTGGTGACCGAGTCGATGGTGACGAGGGAACCGAGGGCGACCTTCCGCGGCGAGCCGGGCACCCATCCTCTCCGGGCCGGCACCGAGTGCGGGCTCCCGGGGGTCTTCCTGGCCGGCGCCTGGTCCGATACGGGGTGGCCGGCGACGATGGAGGGGGCGGTGCGTAGCGGGGTCGAGGCCGGACGCCGTGCGGCCAGGTTTGCCCTTCGGAATGGGGACCCGGTGCCTGAGACGGTTCCAGCGGCCGGCGAGGGGGCCAGGACATGAGGCGCGCCACACCCGACTTGCTGGAGCGGACCCGGGTCATGGTCGAACCGGCCCTCATCGAGGCGGTGGGACGGCTGTCTTCGAGCCTGGCCGTCCCGGTCGGCTACCACTTCGGGTGGATCGACGCGGCGGGGATTCCGGTGCCGAACCCGCGCCAGGGCAAGGGCATCCGGCCCACGCTGGCGCTCCTGTCGGCAGAAGCCGTGGGCGCGGCGGCCGAAGTCGCCCTCCCGGGGGCGCTCGCGGTGGAGATCGTCCACAACTTCTCGCTCGTCCACGACGACATCATCGACGACGATCCCGAACGCCGGCACAGGGCCACCGTGTGGAAGGCCTTCGGCGCCGGCGATGCCATCATCGCCGGTGATGCCATGATGCTGCTCGGTCTCGAGTTGCTGCTCGACCGGCCCACGCCCCCGCGGGTTGCCGCGGCCGCCGACCTGGCGGGAGCCTCCGCGTCGATGATCGCCGGGCAGCATATGGACATGTCGTTCCACCGCTCGCAGGCGGTGGATGTGGACCTGTGCTGGGAGATGGTCTCTCTCAAGACGGGCGCCCTGCTGGCTCATGCCTCCGCGGTGGGCGCCATCCTGGCCGGCGCCCCCGACCAGACGGTCCGCCGGCTCCGGAGCTTCGGGCTCGAGCTGGGTCGGGGTTTCCAGGCCATCGACGACCTGCTGGGCATCTGGGGAGACCCGTCGGTGACCGGCAAGCCGGCCGGTAACGACCTCAGGGAGCGCAAGAAGTCGATCCCGGTGGCGGTGGCGCTGGCCTCGGGCTCCAGAGCCGGCGAGAGACTGGCCGACCTGTACGCCCGGGAGTGGCTGGATGATGACCGGATCGAAGCGGCCGCCGCCCTGGTCGAGGAAGCGGGCGGACGGGAGGCGACCGTCTCGGCGGCCCGCGACTGCATGCGGCGGGCGGCCGATGCCCTCCGGGGGGCGGACATAGACGCGCAGGTAGCCGGGGAACTGGAGGATCTCGCCGCTTTCGTGGTCGATCGGGACTTCTGATCGGTTTCTCGTGATTCGATTGGACCGATCACGCCGCGCCTCAGGTATGATTAGTCAGGTCGCCCTAACATCAGGGATAAGGTAGCTGTTAGCCCGATGCTCAGCCGCTCGTAGCACGGTCCTCCGGGAGCCCGAATGTCGTATCTGCAGGCAAACGATGTCGCCAAGCTCTTCAATGGCACCTCCGCGCTGGCCGGTGTCGACCTGGCGGTCGAACAGGGCGAGTCGTTGGCCCTGCTCGGCCCCAGCGGATGCGGGAAGACCACGCTGCTGCGCATCCTGGCCGGTCTGGAGGTTCCCGACCGGGGCGACGTAACCCTCGAGGGAAGGACCCTCACGGGTCCGGCTCGGTTCGTGGCTCCGGAGCAGAGGCGTATCGGGATGGTCTTCCAGGACTGGGCGCTGTTTCCCCACATGACGGTGGCCAGGAACGTAGCGTTCGGCCTGGGCAAGGGAGGAGACCGCAGCCGGGTCTCCGAGACGCTGGATCTGGTCGGCCTGTCGCATCTGGCGGACCGGTACCCCGACGAGTTGTCGGGAGGGCAGGCGCAGCGGGTGGCCGTGGCCAGGGCTCTGGCGCCCCGTCCCCGGGTGCTGCTCTTCGACGAGCCGTTCTCGAACCTCGATGCCGGCCTGCGCACCAGGATCCGGGCCGATGTGGCCGCGCTGATGCGGGAGATGGGGATGACCTCCATCTTCGTCACCCACGACCAGGAGGAGTCGTTCGTGGTGGGGGACCGGGTGGCCGTGATGCGCGAGGGTCGGATCGAACAGGTCGGCCGGCCGGCCGCCGTCTACCAGAACCCCGTCTCCGCCTGGGTGGCCACCTTCGTCGGCGAAGCCAACGTGCTGGGCGGGGTGGCGACCAACGGGCACGTCTCCACCGCGGTCGGGGAGGTTCCCCTGGCCGGCACTGTGAGGGGACCGTGCGAAGTCGTCATACGTCCCGAGTACCTGGTGGTGGACCCGGGGGACCAGGGTGTGGTCTCCGCGGTCGAGTTCTACGGACACGACACCACCTATCAACTGGCTCTCAACGGTACGAAACTGGTGGCCCGGGTGATCGCCGCACCCGACTTCGCGCCCGGCGACCGGGTGTCCGTGTCCTACGCCGGCCCCGGAGCAGCCGCCTTCGCCTCCGCTAGTCATTAGTTGTTAGTTGGATGTCAGTTAGGCCGCCGCGGTTCCCTCTAACCTGCTGTCTCACCAGGCTCTTCGCTTCAGCACGACGAAACCTAGACGCCTACCAACATTGGAACAAGCTAAAGCCCTTGCTAAGAGCTACGACACTAACTATTGGCTAGTAACTATCGACATAGATACTTAATCAACTAGTAACTAGCAACTATCGACTAGAAACTAGCCGGGGTACAATTCCAGCATGCCGGAGACCGCCCTACCGACCACCAGCCGTCCCAGACGCGTGTATCTCGCCGAGCCGAACGGATACTGCGCCGGGGTGTACATGGCCGTCAAGGCGCTCGTCTGGATGGTCCAGATATTTGACGCCCCGGTCTACTGCTACCACGAGATCGTCCATAACCGGTTCGTCGTGGAGTGTTTCGAACGCGCCGGAGTGGTGTTCGTCGACTCGATCGACCAGGTGCCGGAAGGCGCTCCCGTGATGCTGTCGGCCCATGGCTCCGCCCCCGACGTGGTGCATCACGGGGAGGAGCGGGCGGGGATCGTCATCGACGCCGTCTGCCCGCTCGTGGCGAAGGTCCATCATGAGGTCAAGCGGCGGGCGGCGAAGGGGTTCGACATCATCTTCGTGGGCCACGAAGGGCACGATGAGGCGGTGGGTACCATGGCCCGGGCGCCTTCGAACATCACTCTGGTCGAACCGGAGACGGGGCTGGCAGGCTTCAGGCCCAGGGATCCCGGCAAGGTGGCGCTCTTCGCCCAGACCACCCTCGGGATGCACGAGTGGGAGGCGATCAGGGCCGAGGCCTCCGGGCGTTACCAGAACCTGGAGACCTCTCGGAAGAGCGATCTCTGCTACGCCACCACCAACCGCCAGGATGCGGTACTCGAGATGAGCTCCGAATGTGATCTGATCCTGGTGGTTGGTTCCGACAACTCCTCGAACACCAATGCCCTGGTCCGGACCGCCCGTATGCGGGGCGCCTCCGCCTACCGGATCGACTCAGCGGATGCGATCCGAACCGAATGGTTGGACTCTGCGGAAGTGGTCGGGGTGACGGCCGGCGCATCGGCACCCGACCACCTGGTCCGGGAGGTGCTCGAGCGCCTCGATCCTGCCGAAGGGTGGAGCCTGTTCCGGGTCACCGAGGAGGATGAGTACTTCCCCCTGCCGCGCGGGCTGAGGGCCTTGCTGAATGCGTTGGTGTCGACGGTGCGGATCGGGTTCTCTGCCCCCTGGAACGGTAAGGGACCGCTCGACTACGACCGCCGGGTTACGGCCACCGACGCGCTCGCCAAGTTGGCGTCCTTCCCGTCGGGTCAGCCGGCCCTACCAGCGGCTGGACTCCTCGGCGTACACATGGTCGGGCAACCGGTAGCTGATTCCCGCCTCGTCGAAGACGGAGACCTGGAGTAGGGAGGTAAAGGCGGTGAAGTTGTTGTTCTGCTTGGCCAGCGGCTTCACGTACCGGGCTGTGAAACGCTGGTAGCGCCGCTGCATGCGGAACCAGGGGAGCACCCCGACCAGAGGGGTGGCCGGATAGTTCAGTTGGTCGGAGAGTGTCCTACCGATCAGGGCCCGGGAAACGCGGAACACGTAGTTGGCGAAGTTCTGCCGGACCTTCGGATCGGTCATGTCCACTAGCAGCGGGCCCGAGTTGATCAACGCGTTCGCCATCGCTATCGACTCGAAGTCGGGCTCCGGCTCGCATAGGCGCCCGATCTCGAAGACCTTCAGGGCCTCTTCCTCATCGGTGTACAGGATCGAATCCGGGATCCCCATCAGGTGGCCGGTGTACCGCCATACCGCCATGAATCCGGCTCGTTCCTCATCGGTATAGGTAGCGCCGAGGTTCTTCATGTGCCTGAGCAACCGGGCCGAGAAGGCCACGATGGCGAAGCCGAGGTGGGCGGCGCTGACCGGCAGACCCCAGGCCTCCTCGTCCCAGTCATCGGAGTTCGCCAGCAGGCTCCTGATCTGGGCATGCAGGATCCGGATCCGCACTGACAGCTTCCAACCGTCACCTTCCCGCTCCATACCGCCGGGCATGAAGATCTCGACCATGTGCCGGTTGTTCTGCTTCAGGCGGCGTACGCCCTGGTCCCGAAGGCGTCCGGTTATGAAGAACGACTTGGCGATGTTGGTCGAGAACCCTTCGACCAGGGTGCCGGCGAGCATCGATGCGAGCACCACCGGCGAGTTCCTGTGGAACATGCGGACACCGGGCCAGAAGTCCGATTGGTTCACCCATTCGGGAGGCGTCTCCATCGGATCGAAGAACTCCCGGACGAACCGGGGCGCCCGGCGCAGGGCCTCCTCATCCCGGTCCATACCGGCGGTGACCAGCGGTAGGGCCTGCTCGGCGGGCAATTCGTGGATTCTCGCGATGAACGCATCGGCCTCCGGGTCCCCCACCCGGGTGTGGGCGATGTAGTTGCGCGCCCTCTCCGCATCGACGAGGCGGGCCTCGGCATAGCCGGCCGCGTAGTCGGTCGGGATTCTCACCGGTTGCGATCCTCCCCGGGGCCACTTGCCGGATGCTCCTCCTCTGC
>JAPPGV010000067.1:1995-23566 GCA_028821235.1 bacterium | reverse complement strand
ACGTACCGCTGCGGGTACGCCTTCGTCAGCGGGCCTTGCGAGGAACGCCGCTGCCGACGCCATACCACACCGCCGTTCCACAGACAGACCACAGGACCACAGGACCACTAGGCCGCTGGTGGCCGGTCGGGCGCTCCCTCCTCCCCCCGGCCGGCCACCAGGCAGAGGCCGAGGGCAACGGCGGGCGCCGCCAGGAAGCCGATGGACAGGGGGAGCACCGTACCGTCATACGCCCGATCGATGAGCGAGCCGATCAGCGCTCCGCCTCCGGTCGAGACAGCCCCGATGATCGAGCCCGCTGTCCCGGCCTGGTCGGCCATCGGGTCCAGGGCGAGGCTGTTCAGGTTGGTTATGACCAGGCCATGCATGGCTGCGATCACCGAGAGGCACACCAGGAAGAAGGCCAGGGCAGGAATACCGCCCGCCACCCATGTTCCGATCGCCAACACGGCGGCGCCCCCCAGGTAGATCACGAGGGTTCCCACCACCACTCGTCGGGTTGTCAGGGTCTCGACCAGCTTGGCGTTGGCGATCATCGCAACCGCCATCATCGCCGTTATGCCGCCGTAGATCCACGGGAACAGATGACCCCGGCCGTATGCGTCGGAGAAGACGAGTTCGGAGGTCGCAATGTAGGAGAAGAAGGCGCCGAAGCTGAGCGTCATGGCCAAGGTGTAAAAGACGGCCTTACGGTTACGCAGGACCCGGAATACGGAGGGACCCAGGCGGAAGGTCGACAACCCGGCCGATGTCGTTGCCAGCCGCGTCTCTCGCAGGCGGGTGGTCCACAGCGCGACCACGGCCGCGAGCCCCACGGCCAGCCAGTAGACACCTCGCCAGGAAGCAATACCCACGACGGTGGCGCCCGCTACCGGAGCGAGGATGGGAACGATGGTGAAGACTGCGAACACCGACGACATGATCCTCGCCATACGGTCACCGTCGTAGAGGTCGCGCACTATCGCCAGCGCCACGATGCGGGGTCCGGCGGCCCCCACGCCCCACAGTGCCTGGGTTGCCAGGAGCAGTGACACCGAGCCCACGGCCACGGCGAGCATCGATCCGGCGGCGCCGGCCGCGTAGAGCGAGAACCCCAGCCGGAGCGCAGGTTTCCTGCCGAACCTGTCGGACATGGGTCCGTAGACCAGCGTTCCGACGGACAGGCCGAGAATGTAGGCGGTGATCGCCCGAGCGAGGCGGTTCGAGTCCTCGGCCAGCCCGAGGACCTGCCGCATCTCTTCGAACGCGGGCAGGATGAGGCCCACACCAAGCGCTGAGAGGGCCATCGCGAAGGACAGGAGGACGATAAGTTCTCCCTCGCGCATGCTCCGTACGGGTCGGGTGGCGGTCACAAGCCCTCCGGGCAGGTCCGTCGCTCAGGGAGGGAAGCCTCGGCAGGCCCTCCTGACCGATTCTCGAGGCGAAATCGGATACCGATATCGGATAATATAAGGTAGCGTGGCGGATGGAGACAGCTCGTGATCGACAAGACGAAGTTTGACGTAAAGGGCTACTACACGGCCATGGCCGAGAGCAAGTCGCTCCTAGTCGCCCGCGACGACCTCAAGTGGACCGAAAGATGGGTTGAGCCCGACCGTCCCTACGACGCCCTGCTCGCCTACGGGTGCGCTGTGCAGCACACGCCACACCTCATGCAGGAGGCGGCCAACGTCCTCGATGTGCTGGGCGTTGACTACTTCGCGGTCACCGGCCGCCAATTCTGTTGCGGCCGTCCGTTCGAGAAGATGGGCAAGGACGGTGCGGCCGCCGACCGCATATCCGGCAAGTCCTACCGGCGCTTCATGTCGTACCGTCCGAAGGTGGCGGTCCAGTGGTGCGGCGCGTGCATGCGCCAGTACCTCGACACCATCAGCTCGCAGCAGGATCCTCCGTTCGCGGTGGTGCATATCACCAAGTTCCTGGCCGATCTGCTCCAAGCGCGGGGCGACGATGTCCCGTGGGTGCGAGACGTGAGAACGCGGGTGCTATTGGAGGCCCACCACGACCATGCGCAGGCCGACATCGACACCGCCGCGATCCTGCGGATCTTCGAGATGGTCCCGGGTGTCGAGTTCGCCGGTTTCGTCGAGCCTCCGTCCGCCGGAACACCGTGCGACCTCGAAGGCCCCAAGGCCGTGGGCGTCCTCAACAAAGCCGATACCGAGACCTTCCAGGGCGCCATCAAGGAACTGGAGGACCAGTTGGAGGCCGCCGGTGCCGACACCCTCGTCACCCCCTACCACAAGTGCCAGATGGAGTGGTCGAAGCTGTCCACCAAGAAGATGGCCATCCGCGAGTGGATATCGCTGGTTGCCGAGGCGATGGGGGTGGGGGTGCAGGACCGTTACACGATGTACTGGCACCTGGGCGACCCCGAGAAGATCGCCGAGGAGGCCCGGCCGCAGTGGGAAACCTGGGGTTGGACCGAGGACCAAGCCATCGAGGCTGCTCGCCGGCATTTCGTTCCCGAGTACGCAATAGACGTGCACCATTGCGACTGCGGAGGCAGCGGCTGCGGCAGCGAGGGCGCCGAGCTACTCTGGCCGGGCCTGATCGACGTGGCCGCCCTGGTCTGACAGGATTGCCACAACGAAGCCCTTTGCCTAGTCGGCGCCTTCTGTCGACGTACCACCATCGGGACGGTCCAGAACCACGTCGACAACGTAGGGTGTCGAGGCTTCCATTCCCCGTTTCATAGCCCGTCCCAGGCCTCGCGGCGTGTCCACCCTCTCCGCCGGAATCCCCAACGAAGCGGCCAGCGTCACGAAGTCCACGTCCGGGCCTTGGATGTCGAGGCCGGGCAGATCCGACCCGGCTTCGCTCCAGGGTCCGCCCATACGGTTCACTATCAGTTCGAGAACCCGGTAGCCACCATTGTTCAGGATTACGACGAGCACCGGCAAGTTCCGGTTCGCCAGGTTCCATAGCGCGTGCGGGTAGTAGAGGAACGACCCGTCACCCACCGCCACCACGACCTTCCGATCGGTCCGTGCCACCTGTAAGCCTGCCGCGGCCCCGACCGAGTACCCGAGGGATATCCCGTTGGCGCCGAAGTACGAGAGGGGGTCGGGAAACTCGAGGGTGTTCACGAACCAGGGCCGGTTCGATATCGTCTCGTCCACGAGTATCCCGCCGGCCGGCATACTGTCCCGGATGGCCGCGGAGACCCCGCCGGCGGTCAGCCTTCCGTCCACAGCCGCTTCCTGTGTCTTCCGGTCCCAAGCCGAGCGCCGCTTCGTGGCCTCATCGCTCACCCTTCGGCCCCTCCGGGTAGCGACTGCCCGATCGAATGGAGCTCCCTCGAGAGCAGTGCGCAGAGACCGCAGGTTTGCTCCGACGTCGCCGAGCAGCGCCGCCGAGGCGGGGTGGTTCTTCCCGATCTCGCTCGGGCTGTCGTCCATTGCCACCGTCTGCACATGGAACGGGATCAAGGGGCCACCGTCGTCGTAACGGGAGACCGGCGCCGGCGAGGTCACTCCGCACAGGAGCGCCACGTCGGCTCGAGCGAAGTGGGCTCGCATGTCGGCCGCCAGGTTGGGCATGGGTCCTAGATACAGGGGGTGCCGGGAGGGGAAGTTCCAGAGTGTTGCATAACCCTCTGTGTACACACGGGCGCCGAGAGCCTCGGCAATGGCGACCAGTTCATCCCAGCCGTGGGCGAGGCCCACTCCGTCGCCGGCCACGATCATCGGCTGCTCGGCGGATGCCAGCACCCGAACGGCTTCCTGGATTGCCTGGTCGCCCGCAAGCGAACGTGTCGGCTCGGTGACCCGCGCCGGCCCGAAGCCGTCATGCTTCTCGAGCAGAACGTCCGGCGGCATCGAAACGAAGACCGGCGCGAACGGCGGGGTGGCAAGTTCCCTGAAGGCCTTATGCATGACCATGGGAAGCTCTTCGAGGAAGCGAACGTCGTACGACCACTTGGTGAACTGCCCGACCATGGAGAGAAGGTCCGAACTGAGTATCGGGTCCTGGACCCGTAAGCCCGTGTGGTGCTGGCCTGCGGTCACCAGGAGCGGGACCCGGGCCCGGTGGGCGTTGTAGAGGTTGCCGAGGCCGTGGGCGACGCCCGGCGTGACATGGAGGTTCACGACCCCGACCTTGCCCGATGCCCGCGCGTAGCCGGTGGCTTGGGCCACCGCAACGTCCTCGTGGAGGGACAGGACATACTCGATGGACGGGTAGTCGTTGCACCCGTCGACGAGGGGGAGTTCGGTGGTTCCCGGATTGCCGAAGATGTAGCGGACATCGTGGCTGACCAGGTACTCGAAGAAGATGTCCCGTCCGAGGGGCGTGAGCCCGGAACCCGTCACCGGAGAAAGTCTCCTTGAACTCGCGAACCGATATCGGGATACGTTACCGATGCGGCTAACGTTGTGTCAATCGATGCCAGCCGTATGACTGCCGCCGAACCGTGGGGTGGACATGGAATTACCGGTTCGACAGAGCCCTTTCGCCCTGACCGAGGAGCAACTCCAACTCCGCTCCCTGGCAGCTGACCTGGCGCGCGATGTGTACGCGCCCCGCGCCCAGGAATGGGACGCGGCCGGCATCCATCTCCCCCGCGAAGAGCGGAAGCGCCTCGGCGAACTCGGACTCCTCGGTATCACCCTTCCCGAGGAGTACGGCGGGATGGGCCGGCCTTTGATCGACGCCCTCATCGTCATCGAAGAGTTGGCCAAGGCAACCCAGGTGGCCGCCTGGCCGGTCTTCGAAGCCACCACCGGTCCCGCCCGCGTGATAGACATGTTCGGAAATGACGAGCAGAAGCGCCGCTGGCTTCCGGCGGTCTGCAGCGGCGAGAGCACCGTAGCGGTCTCGATCTCCGAGCCGGATGCCGGCTCGGCCGCCACCGACATGTCCACCCGGGCGCGGGTGGACGGCGACGAGATCGTGATCGACGGCATGAAGCGATGGTGCTCGGGGGCCGGATACTCGGAGCAGTATCTGGTCTACGTGCGCCTCGGGGAGGAACTTGGCTCGCGGGGGATCGGCGCCGTGGTCGTCGACGGGGACACCCCCGGTCTCGAGTTCGGACCGCAGGAACGGCTGATGGGCTTCCGCGGCATCGGTTCGGCCGACATGTTCTTCAACGAGGTGCGGATTCCCCGTGAGAACCTGCTGGTGGGCAAAGGCGGCTTCTCGCAGCTGTTCACCGCGTTCTCCATCGAGCGGCTCGGCAACGCCACGATGGCCCTCGCCATCGGTCAGACGGCTCTGGACCGCTCCGCCCGCTACGTACAGGAACGTCGCCAGTTCGGACGCCCGATAGCAGAGTTCCAGCTCGTGCAGGCAACCATCGCCGACATGGTCATGCAGGTGGAGGCGGCGCGCCTGCTCATCCATAGGGCGGCTGTCTCGGCCGGGCGGGGATCACCACCGGCCCTGGAGGCGTCGGTGGCCAAGTGCTTCGCCAACGAGATGGCCAAGCGCGTCTCGGATCTAGGCATCCAGCTACACGGCGGCTACGGCTACTCCGTGGAGTTCGACATGGAGCGCCTCCACCGCGACGCTCACGGCTGGGCGCTGGCAGGGGGTACGACCAACATCCAGCGGGTGCGGATCGCCTCGGAGTACCTGGGCCGACGCTTCGGCCAACGCAGGAACTGACCGGTCCCGGACCTGCCCCAACCGGGTTCTCACCCGCGGGCACCTCTACCAGCCCGGGCTGCAACCGGAATTCGTTCAGCAGTCAGTTGTCCCTGGGAAGGCGGTCAGGGAGAAGCCCGTCAGCGGCTTCGACGCGGTCCATGGCCTCATCCAGGCGGGCGTCGGGAACGGTCAGGGAGAACCTCACGTAACCCTCGCCGTACCGCCCGTAGCCGATCCCCGGGATGGCAACCACCGCGGTCTCTTCCAGCAGTCGGGTGAAGAACCGCATACTGCTGGTCCCCTCGGGTAGGGGTGCCCACACGTAGAAGGTCCCTTGGGGCGGCTCCACGGCCAGGCCTATCCGGCGGAGGGCCGTCACGACCCGGTCGCGGCGGCGCCGGTATGTGTCCATCTGGGCGCTCAGTACGTGGTCGGGGGTCTCGAGGGCGGCGATCGATGCTATCTGGACGGCGCCGAAGAGTCCCGCGTCGGTGTTGAGTTTCATGCTCCGCACCGCACCGACGACGTCGGGGTTCCCCACCACCATCCCGCTACGCCAACCGGTCATGTTGTATGACTTGGACAGGCTGTTGAACTCGACGGCGACGTCCTTCGCGCCGTCGACCGTGAGGACGCTGGGGGCCGGCTCGCCACCGAACGTGATGTCGGCGTAGGGGTTGTCGCTCACCAGGATCGTGTTAGTCCGCTGAGCGAAGTCCACGGCCTTCTCGTAGAACTCGACCGGCGCCACCACCGCGGTCGGATTGTTCGGATAGGACATCCAGATGGCCCTTGCCCGGGCCGCGACATCTCGAGGGATCGAGTCGAAGTCGATCAGGAAACCGTTCTCGACAAGTAGCGGCACCTTCCGTACCTCAGCGCCCGCCAGGATGGCGGCGGCTTCGTAGGCGGGAAAGGCCGGATCGGGAACCAGTACCAAGTCGCCCGGGTCGAGGGCGCCCAAGCAGAAGTGGAGGTTTCCCTCCTTGCTGCCCATCAACGGCAGCACCTCGGTTTCGGGATCGACCCGAACATCGAACCTGCGCCTGTACCAGGCGGAGATGGCGGCGCGGAACTCCGGCAACCCGCGCGCCAGGCCGAGGGGATACTGGTGGTTCACCGGATCCTGCGCCGCGTCATGGAGTGCAGCCACCACGTGGGACGGGGTCGGGGTGTCGGGGTCGCCTTTCCCCATGTCTATCACGTCCCGTCCGGCGCGGCGGGCCTCCGCCACAAGGCGGTGTATCTCGACGTAGACATACGGGGGTAGGGCGTCGAGGCGCTGAGATCTGGCCAGGTCCATCGGCATGTCCCGGGGAGGCGGTCCTCGAGCGAGGCTAGCATCGAGACCCGATATCGACATGTGAGATCAGGTGGTAGGGGCGATGGGGACGGGCGCGCCGGGCCGAGGCCAACCGGAGAGAAGCGGCCGCGACTTCGCACCGGTGCCCTACCCCACCCAGACCGAGCGGCTCGCCGCCCATGTGGTCGGGCTCCGCTACGAGGCCATTCCCCGGCCGGTCGTGGACAAGATGAAGGAGCACATCGTTCATCACCTCGGGCTCGCCCTGCGGGGTCTGAGCACTCAGGAGGGCCGGCAGGCGGTCAGGATCGCCGAGTCGTTCGGCCACGAGGGGTCTGCCACGATCATCGGAAGGCGAAGCCGGACGGCTCCGATGGAGGCGGCCTTCGCCAACACGACCCTGATGCGCTCCGACTTCCTCGACGACGTGCTCTTCCCGGCCGGTGTTCACGCCGCCCTCGTGACCCTCCCCCCGGCGCTCGCGGTCGCAGAGGAACGGCGCCGATCCGGCAGGGAGTTGCTCACCGCCCTCATCGCGGCCTACGACGTGATCGGCAAGCTGGGAAACCCCGCCGGGATGGCTTCGGCCAGGGCGCCGAGAAGGCCGACCATCCCCTTCGGGCCGTTCGGGGGCGCCGCCGCCGTGGCCCGCCTGCTCGGACTGTCAGAACACCGGACCGCGCACGCGCTCGGCTACGCGGCGCATTCCGGCATGGGTCTGAGCGAGGGCGATTTCGTGACCCACTACTACGGCCTGGTGGCCCGCAACGGGCTGATGGCCGCTCTGGCTGCAGACCATGGCGGCCAAGCGGCTTTGGCGGTAATGGAGGGGCGGTTCGGGTTCTGGAACACGTTCTTCACGGCAGTACCGGCCTCCCTGGACGACTCGCTCGACACCCTCGGCACGGACTTCGAGATCATGAACGCCACCACTAAGCGTTACCCCGGTACGGGGCTGAACATCGTGCCGATCGAATTGACCGCCAGGCTGGTCCACGACCACGCCTTGGCTGCCGCGAACACCCGCTCCGTGACGCTGTTCCTACCCGCGGAGCGGGAGCACTTCGTCACCGGTCACATGCATCCACCCTTCCGGAGCGAGGCGGCGGCCCGCAGCTCGTCGGTGCTGGCCATCGCCACCGTCCTCGCGACCGGACGGCTGGACCCCGAACTCGTCATGGACTACACGCGCCCTGATCTGATAGAGCTCTGCGACCGGATCAACGTGGTGCTCGAGAAGGGCCATCCCATCCGCTACGCACGGGTCGAAATCGATACCAGTGACGGACGGCATCTGGTAGCAGAGGGACACGACCATGCCTTCGATCCCACCGATTGGCTCGACTGGCTGACGGTCGGCGGAACGGATGTCCTCGGATCCGATGTGCTTGCGGAGCTGGTTGCGGCGATGGACCGACTCGAGGACATCGACAACGTGGCCGATCTGACCGTCTTGCTCAGACCACGCTACCGAGACCCCTTCCCACCACGGACTGATGGACCGAGGTAACCAGGGAGTAAAGGTCGAAGATCGGCCGTCCGGTTGCTTGCCTCATGGCCTTTCCCCAAGGGACGAAGTTGGTGCACTCGAGCACGATGGCGCCCACTTCGGAATGCTCGTCCACCTGGCGGCGTGCCAACGCCACCAGTTCGGCCTCCAGGACGCCGGCATCGGCAACCACGGCTTGGTCGATGTAAACCTGTGGGAAGACCGCATCATCCGGCATCGAACTGACCACGATGTCGTACTCCTCAGGCAACCATCCCATCCCGAGGAAGTGGCGATCCGTCAAGTGCGGCCGTTCGGTGAGGATCCCCACCTTGCGACCCGGTCCTACCAGCCGGGCCGCCAGGGGCACCTGGAGTAGCGCCGAGGTGATCATGGGAACGCCGACTCGAGCCTGCATCTCCCGTTGGAAGACCGACAGGAACCCGCAACTGGTCGTGATCGCCTTCACACCCATCGCCTCCAACTCCTGAGCCCCCTCTATAAATGGAGCCAGGAGGGTCGGATCGGGCTCCGAGCCCATGATCCGGCTGGTGTCCGCGCCCTGCACGACCTTGTAGAGCACCGGGAAAGGCCAGGTCCGGGCGTTTCCCACATCGCCTACCGGCCTGGGGCACGTCGTGTCGAGCATGAGGATCCCGATGTCGTGCCCGTAGACGGTGCGGCCGCCCTTCACGATCGCCATCCCCTACCTCCGGTCACCGGTCCGGCCCTTCAGACTCGAGAGCCCGAGCCTATCAACCTGAACCCCGATCATTCATGGTGGGGGTTTGTCCGGGTGACGGAGGTGGTTGTTCCATGATCCTGACCTGGGGTCATAGCCAATCGACAGCCCCGTTTCCCGCCGGGTGTGGAGTCAACAGCCGGGTGAAGGGTGGCCGCCTGCGAATGATGTGGTTGAAGTGGCCTGATCCACGTCGGTGTGCTGGGAACAGGAATAATCAGGGTTTACGAAGCCCGATATCATGATCCGAGTTCGAGTTCCTAAACCAGGGCGGCCTGGGTGAAGCTGACGTACGAAGACCTCCAGATGCTGGACGGGAAGCAGGGAGAAGCCCGGCGCCGGGCGATGGAGGGACTCGTCCAGTTGGGGGAGGCCTTCGGAGCCGAGGACATGGTCTCGATCGGATACGCCCACGTGCATCCGGGCATGGCCATGTACGCGCAGGACGTCGAGTTGCTCGAGGAGTTGGTGGACCTGGGAGCACAGGTGGTGGTCCCGACCACCGCCAACGTCACCAACGTCGACACGGAGAACTGGCGGCAGACGGGAGCTCCCGAGTCGCTGGCCCGGGTCCACATGCGAGGGGTACGAGCCCACAAGGCACTCGGGTGCGTGAGCGCGATGACCTGCACTCCCTACTGGGCCGGGCACTGGCCGACCTGGAACATGCACATGACCTCGATCGAGTCGGGGGTGACGGTGTTCTGTAACTCGGTGCTGGGCGCCAGGTCGAACCGGGACGGCTTCTTCAGCGTCTACGCAGCCTTGACCGGTCGTTACCCCCGCTTCGGCTACCACCTCGACCAGAACCGGGTTGGCACCCACCTGGTGACGGTCGAGGCGTCGCTGCACAACACCACCGACTTCAGCTGCCTGGGATATCACCTGGGGCCGCTCGTGGGTACCGGCGTTCCGGTGTTCACCGGCTTCGCGAGACCCCCGACGCTCGACGAACTGGACGCTTTGGGAGCGGGTCTCGCCACGACGGGTGGGGTGTCCATGTTCATCGTCCCCGGGGTCACACCTCCCTACAGTTCGCCGGAGCAGGCGATGGCGGGTGCGCCCGCGCCGGTCGAGCTACGTGTCGGGGGTTCCGATATCGACCGGGTGTACGCCTCCTTTTCCTCGGCTCCTCCCGGGTCCCGGGTCGACTTCGTCCACATCGGCTGTCCCCACGCCTCCTTCCAGGAGATGAAGGAGTACGCCGCTCTGCTCTCCGGGCGAACGGTCCACCCCGACGTCGAGATGTGGATCACGACGAGCGGCGCTGTCAAGGCCATGAGCGCCAGGGAAGGCCTGATCCGCACGCTCACGGACGCCGGCGCCAGGGTCATCACGGACACGTGCCCGATGTCGTGCCACTTCGCGCTGACCACCTCGCCGGACCCCGGCATCGTGCTTCCCGAGCCGCGTATCAGGAGGATGGTCGTGGACTCCGCCAAGCAGGCCAAGTACACGCGCGACATGATCAGGTGCCAGACCCTGCTGACCACGACGGCCGCCGCGGTCGCGACCGCCACCTCCGGGCGGTTGGTGGCGAGAGGAGGCTCCCCGGGATGAGCGATCAGTACCGCATAGCGGCCCGAGGCGTGGTCCGCGGCAAGGCTTCAGGACCGGCCCTCGTCTCGAGTGAGGGCATCTCCTTCCTCGGGGACCTCGACATCGGGACAGGCCGGGTCGTGAACCGGACGCACCAGATCGAGGGGCACCGAGTGGCCGGGACCGTTCTGGTCCTCCCGCACAGCGTGGGCTCGGCCGGGGCATGGCGCTTCCTGTACCAGATGCAGGTTCACGGGACCCACCCGGTTGCGATCGTCCAGAACTCGCTACCCGACTCCTCGCTGGTCCAGGGCGCCATCCTGGGCGGGATACCGATCGTCTGCGAGCCCGAGGTGGACGTGACGACCACGATCCGTTCGGGGGACATGGTCGACGTGGATGGAGACGCCGGACTGGTGACCGTGCGGCCGGCAGTTTCGGCGGAGCGTCCATGATCGCCGGGGGACGCACCGTATACGGGCTCGAGCTCGGCGTGCTGATGCTGGATACGGTGTTCCCGCGGTTGGTCGGGGACGTGGGCAATGCCGCCACCTGGCCGTTTCCGGTCCGGTACCGGATCGTCCCGGGTGCGACCTCCCGCCGCGTCGTACAGCAACCGGACGATGCCCTGCTCGACCTGTTCATCGACGGCGCCAGGAGCCTGGAGCGGGACGGCGTGCGCATGATCACCACCAGCTGCGGGTTCCTAGCCCTCTACCAGAAGGAGGTGGCGGCTGCCGTCTCCGTCCCGTTCCTATCATCTTCCCTGCTTCAGGTGCCCCATGCCTCCCGGCTCGTGGGACCCGAACGGAAGGTCGGGATCCTCACGATGAGCCGCGACGACCTGACCGAGGCCCACTACGAGGGGGTCGGATGGTCCTCGACCGACCATCCGGTGGCGGTGTCCTCCTTCGCCCCCGGCGCAGCGTTCTGGGAGACCTATCTGGTAGGCCGGGAGACGGTCGATCCGCACGAACTCGAGACGGAATTGCTCGAACTCGGCAACGACCTGCTCGCCCGTTCTCCGGACGTGGGCGCGCTGGTGCTCGAATGCACCAATTTCGCTCCGTTCGCCCCCGCCCTCCGCCAGAAGCTCGGCGTGCCCGTGTTCGACCTGGCAACGCTGGTGTTCCAGACCCACATGGCGATGACGGGTATCGACTTCCAGGAACGCCGTTGAGCGACACAGCCGGCCCGACCCCGCAAGGCGCCGTCCTCGTGGCGGCTGACCGCCTGAAGGACTACACCGTGCGGGTGTTCCGGGCCCTGGGCATGCCGGAGGACGATGCCGGGCTGATGGGCGACCACATCACGTGGGCCCACGCTCATGGTCACGCCTGGCTGGGCGCACCCAAGATCATCCAGTACGGAACGAGGATCAGGACCGGTGCGTCGTCGCCGATCGACAGGACGGTCGTCGTGTCGGAGACCGGCGCCTACACGCTGCTCGACGCCCGCGACGCCTTCAGCCAGATCGCCGGCGTCCGGGCCATGGAACTCGCTATCCGCAAAGCCGGGGAGATCGGCGCTGCGGTCTCGGTGGTGCGCAATACGACTTCCGCAGGATCCCTCGGGTACTTCGCCCTTCTGGCAGCCGAGCGCGGCATGATCGGCATGGCCAACAACAACGCACCCGCTCTGATGCCGCCGTGGGGGGGAACGACCAAGCTGATGGGCAACCAGGCCTTCGCTGTCGCCAGCCCGGCCGGCCGCCACGACCCGGTGCTCCTCGACATGGCCCTGTCCGAGATGACCCTCGTCCGCTACCACGAGTACGAGGAGCGAGGCGAGCAGCTGCCCGAAGGCGTCGCGCTCGATGCGACGGGCCGTCCCACCACCGACCCCACCGAGGCTCTGAAGGGGATGATGGTTCCGATGGGTGGGCACAGAGGCTACGGTCTGGCGGTGATGTGGGAGGTGCTCACCGGGGTCCTTTCGGGCTCGCTGCGCTTCCTTGACGAAGTCACCATGCCAGGAGTGTTCGACCGCCCGCAGGCGGTGAGCATGTTCTTCCTCGCCATCAACCCGGAGATGTCGATGCCCTACGAGGAGTTCGTCGATCGGGTCGACAGCCTGGTGGACAGGATGCACTCGTCCCAGCCGGCCCGCGGCGGCGAACGGGTCTACGTGCCGGGTGAGCGGAGCGCGGGAGTCGCCAGGGAGCGCATGCGGGACGGAATCCCCATGCCGCCCTCCCTGGTGGCCGACCTCGCCGGCTTCGGCGCCGAGATAGGAGTCCCATGGGAATGAACCCGACCGTCCGCGTCTCCCCCGAGCAGGTCCGTAGCATGGCGTTACCGCTGCTCCGAGCGATCGGGATGCCGCCCGAAGATGCCGCCATCACCGCCGACGCGATGGTATGGAACGAGCTGCGCGGCGCGCCGGGGCATGGCCTCGGCCGGATCTTCCAGATTCTGGAGAGGTCCCGGGCCGGAGGGCTGAGCCTGGCTGTGGACTGGACACCGTTGCGGGAGACAAGCGGAACCGCCTTGCTCGACGCCTGCGACGGGTGGGGAGTGGTCGCAGGAACCAGAGCCATGGGGATCGCTGTTGACAAGGCCCGTGATGCCGGAGTCGGCGCCGTGGTGGTACGCAACAGCGATGTCACCTCGGCGATGGGCTACTACCCCTACGTAGCGGTCATGGCCGGGATGGTCGGCCTCGCTATCACCAACTCGGTCCCGCTCATGCCCCCATGGGGAGGAACCGAGGTACTTCTCGGCAACCAGGCCTTCGCTATCGGTGCGCCGACGCGCGACCATCCGCCGCTGATCTTCGACTCGTCCTCCAGCGCCTACAACATGGGGAAGATGCGTAGCGCCGCGGCCCACGGCGAGAAGCTGCCACCGGGCGTGGCTCTCGACGACACGGGAGAGGAAACGGACGACGCGGCGGCCGCTCTCGAGGCGTTGCGCCTCCTACCCATGGGCGGCCACCGGGGCGGGGGCCTGGCCACCATGTGGGAGGTTCTGACCGGGATCCTCGCCGGTCGCCGGTCCACCACCGAGGTCGTCGGCATGCAGGAGCTGGACAGGACGGCGGGGGTGAGCCTGTACGTCCAGGCGGTGGACCCCAAGGCCTTCCTGTCCTACGAAGAGTTCCTGGCCCGAGTCGACCGTCTCATCGACCAGATCCACGCCAACCCGCCTCGCTCGGGTGTCGACCGGGTGAGAGTGCCGGGCGAGAGCAAGGCCGGCTTCGAATCCGAGTACCGGGCGCGAGGCGTACCGGTCCCTGCCGACCTCTTGGAACGGCTGCGGGCACTCTGCGGCGACTTCGGCCTGGCATGGCCGTGGTGAGCACGCGAGACCGGTCTTCCGCCGCACAGGAGACGGGCATTGTCGAAGCGAGCGACCTGCGAGCCTTCACCGCCGCGGTCCTGGCGGCCCACAGCATGCCGGCTGCCGACGCCGCCCTCACGGCCGACGCCATGGTATGGGCCGACCTGAGGGGAAGGTATGCGCACGGGGCCAGCAGCAAGCTGCCCCAGTGCGTCGCTCGTATCCGGGCCGGCGGTACGTCCCCTTCCGGCAACCTGCCGGTACTCGGGGAGACTGGCGCCACCTTCGTGCTCGACGGACGCAACGCATGGGGCCAGGTAGCGGCCTCGAGAGCGATGATGCGCGCCGTGGCCAAGGCTCGGTCGGTCGGCTTCGCCGTTGGTGTGGTCCGGGATTGCAGTTCCGCGGCCGCGATGGGTTATTACCCCCTGCTGGCGGTGGCGGAAGGCATGATCGGGATGGCCTTCACCAACGGACCTCCGCTCATCCCTCCCACGGGCGGGACCACCAAGCTGCTGGGGAATCAGGCACACGCCATAGGCTGCCCGGCCGACCGCCACTACCCGATCGTTTACGACGCGGCGACCACCGCCATGTCCACCTCGGAGATGGATCTCGTTCATGACCGCGGTGAACTCCTCCCGCCAGGTGTCCTCTTCACCGCGGACGGACGGCCGACCAGAGATCCCTCGATCTGGGTGGACGGCCTACTCGCTCCGGCGGGGGGACACCGGGGCTACGGGCTGTCACTGATGCTCGAGATACTCACCGGCGTCCTGGCAGGAGGCGCGAGGTTCGCTCCGGACGTGGGCCATCCGTTCCTGGGCGGTGAGCCCCAAGGCGTCGCCCTGTTCGTGGCGGCGATCGATCCGGAGCATTCGATCGGACACGAGGAGTTGACACGACGGGCCGACGCGCTGATCGAACGGCTGCATGCCTCAGAGGCCGCTCCCGGCACAGAGAGGATCTACGTACCGGGCGAGCGGAGCTTCATTCTGGCTGGGCAGCGGGAGCGGGACGGCATCCCGATGCCGACCGAGAGGCTCGAGGACCTCCGCCGGGTCGGTTCGGGCCTAGACATTACGCTGACCTGGCGCTAGCCCGATGGCATCTCGTCCCGGTTGACCGACCGGATCAGGTCTACGACGGCGCGCATGCCGAGGACCGCTACCACGTTCGTGTCCACTGTGGGGTCCCGGTCATCCTCCGGTGACAGGATTCCCACCGCTCCCTTCGTCTCGATCGGTTGGCGGCCGAGGGTCACACCGATCACCACCGGCGCATCACCGTCCAGGGTGGCACACAGCACCGGACCCCCGACCATGCCGGGGTTGAACGAACCATCGAGGTAGAAGACCGGTCCGTCCTCCACCGACACCGCGGCCACCGTACCCGCGAGGACGAACGGGATGTTGGCGGCCGTGCCGAGACCCCGGACTCCCCGTGGGAACCCGAGCGAGAAGACCCTCTGTGAAACCCCAGGCAGCCAGTCAGGTCCCGCCATGCCGAGAGTCGGTACGAAGTTGGTGGACGTGACGGCGCAGACGGCTGCCCGGCCCGATCCAACCTCTCCCAGATGCTCCACCTGGAGCATGCGGTTGGCCTGCTCGAACGTCACCAGCAGACGTTGAGTGCTCTTCCCGACCACTTCGGCTGCCGTTACGAGGAAGGGGGCTTCACCCACCTCGATGACGAAGCCGCTGGCTTGCCCGCTCGGACTGGTGGTTCTGACCACCCGTGCGACGAGCTGCCCGAGTGGAGAACCACCACGATCCTGCGGCCCGCGATCCGTCAACGTAGCTGCTGCCCGCTCCGGTGCCGCAGGATGGGCTCAAAGCTTGCGCGCAAGGAGGATCCCATCGCCGATCGGTAGGAGCGACACCTCGACCCGGGTGTCCCGGGCAGCCTTGCCGTTCAGTTCACGGATCACGGCCGTTGTGTCATCGGTCCGCTCCGGGTCCGCTACCCGGCCTCCCCAGAGGGCGTTGTCGACGAGCACGAGACCCCCACTCCTCAGGAGCTGCAAGCAGCGGTCGTAGTAGCGGGGGTAGTTGCCCTTGTCGGCGTCGATGAAGGCGAAGTCGAAGGTCCCGGTTTCACCTCCGCTGATCAGCCCGTCGAGCGTGTCGACAGCGGGTCCTATCCGGAGGTCGATCTTGTCCGCCACTCCGGCCCTTTCCCAATAGCGCCGGGCGATGTCGGTGTACTCGACGCTGACGTCGCAAGCCACCAGCCGTCCGTCATCCGAGAGCGCCCGGGCGACGGACAGGCTGCTGTACCCGGTGAAGACCCCCACCTCTATGGCCCGGCTCGCTCCGATCAGCTTCACGAGCATCGCCATGAACTGGCCCTGATCAGCGGAGATCTGCATGCCTCCCTCCGACATCCGCGCAGTCTCCTCCCGCAGGTCGGAGAGCAGCGGATCGTCCCGGAGAGTGGTCGACAGGATGTACTCGTAGAGCCCCGGATCGATAAACGCGTTGCTACTGCTCATGGATGGAGCCGCCTTTCCACGGATGATCACGGGAGACTGATCGATGTGGTTGTCGCGCTTGCCCGGTCGGTCAGCGCCGTTCCGGCGATCACTGTTGAGTATACGTCGGTGGGTCCTGGAGCCCGACCTCCAGACGAAGCGGGGATGGGCGCCGTGGGGAGGCCAGTAGCCGTCCTTGCGGTAGGCCCAGTATTCGAAGGGGTTGTCGTAGTAGGCGAACGTCTCCACCACCGACCGCCAGTTGCGCCGGTCCATCACCAGCCCGACCAGCAGCCCGGCCGCTCCCGCCAGCACCAGCCAGGCACCGTATCCGAGAACGTAGAGGGGCCCGAACGATCGGTTCTGGAGGACATGCGCTCCCTCGTGTACATCGATGAGGCGCCTTCGCCGTACCACCTGCGGTGAGTCTCCGCGCAGGCCGGTTTCCCCCCCACCGGCCGAGACCACGTTGCCGAAGGTGATGGCGAACCGGGACCGGAAGGTGAACCCGCCCTCGTACACGTGCCGGTTGGTGCGGCGGCTCATGCCGTCGAAGTACGAGGAGGGGTAGAGGGCGTTGACCAGGTGCAGCACCACGCCGCCCGCCACGCTGATCAACCCCCAGGTCGAGTCCAGCGCCCAGCACACCCAGCCGTGCGGCCGCCGCCACTGGTAGATGCCCTTCGCGCCGCTGATCGCCCCGTTCAGCCCGGCCGCGCCCACCGCAGCGCCCGCCACCGCGGCCGGGACCATTCGGAGGGCCGCGATGAACAGCCAGGCCAGCGCCGCCCCGCCGACCCCGACCCCGACAGCTTCCACGGCCGAGACCAGGGGCCGTCGACCACCGGGCTCGTTCACCACAGGAAGCCCTTATGGGCAAGGGCGGCCATGTCCATGGTGGCCGCTACCCCGACGTGCACGCCGACCCCCCACCAGATGGAGCGGCTCCGCAACGCCAGCGATCCGAGGATGATCCCTCCCAGGATTGCCGCCAGTGCCTCGGCAACCGGTTTGCTGTAGTGGAGCATGTTGTACGGGACCATCATCACGAACACCGACAGGTAGCCGAAGCGGGCGCTGAGACCGTGCACCATGAAGCCGCGGAAGAAGAACTCGAGCGCCACGAACTGCAACCCGTAGACAACCCACCACAGCGCCATTGCGGGCCACAGCCCTTCGCCGGGGGCCAGGTCGTAGAACGGGTACTTGGCCTGGAATGCCGGCGTGAAGGAGGCGAGCACCACGAAGGGGATCGACAGCGCCAGCAGGATCACGTAGGTGCCGCCGTGCGACCCGATGCCCTTCATCCGCAGCCCGTAGTTCCGGATACGGTCCTTTAGGACCAGCTTGATGGCCGCAACGGGGAGAAGGGTGTACGCCAGGATCTGCGCACCGCCCCAGAAGATCAACCGGTTGAGCTGGGCGGAGTCCGATCCCTCGAAGGCACCCCGAGCCCGCTCGGCCCACCCGCCTGCCCCCAGCGTCTCCAGCACGGCCACCACCCAGGCCGGGTTGGTTGCCCCGAAGTTGAGAAAGGTCAGGCTGAGCGCCGACACGACCAGCACCACCACCACCTGGCGCCGGTCTCTGGTGAGGTTGTCGCGCAGGAGGCGGCCCGTGGAGATGATCGAAGGCATCGCCTTCAAGGTTAAGCATTGGAGAGCCATGTGGCTATCGTTGAGGAGGGCTGCTGAGCAGTCCAGCCGGGCCCAGTTGCCCCGCGGCATGGTTCTCGGCTGGCGAGGCCCTCGTAATACTTCGATAACTACTGTTCTATTCTTCTATTAGCGATTGAGAGAGGGTTCAATGACGCTACCTACTTATGCCGGCTTCGTGAACGCCGGGTTCCTGAGGGCGGAGGGCGCCCGAGCCCTTGATGAGAATCCCCGCAACGTGCGGATGGACAGCGAGGCCGTCGTCTCCTGGTTCCAGGACCTGACCTTCGAACGGGGGGCACGGTTCCTCCGGGCCTACTGGTACGACGCCCGGTTCGACAGCGGCCACGAGCTGGCGGATGGTCAGCGCCGCTTCTTCTCGGCCCTCGGCCAGACCCCGGGCATCCAGCTCCGCCTGGGTCACATCGTGGAGTACCGGCCGTGGTTCGAGCAGGGAATCCGTGATGCCCTAACCCGCACTGCGGTTGCCCTCAACCTCGATCCGGACCGGGTGATGGACGAGTTCGACCAGCAGTGGACCTTCCGGCCCGAACGCCGCCAGCGTGGGGTCGACACCATGCTGTGCTCCGACATCGTCCGGCTGTCCGGCCGCGGGGCATTCGACACGGCCGTGATCTTCTCCGGTGATCGGGATCTGGCGGAAGCCTTGCGATCAGCCCAGGAGGTGGGAATCCGAGTGGTGATCGCCACGCCGGATCGGCACAGCGTATCCCGCGAGATGAACGATCTCGCCGATGAGATACTCGAGCTGACCGAGGACGATCTCAGCCTGATGCTCCCGGAGAGACTTCCCAGTTTGACGTGACGTCCGTTCCAAGGGGGTTGAAACTCCGGCGCCGCGTACCGATAGTCAGGTAGTGGCCGGCGCCGAGTAGCCGGCCCATCCCGGCTGCGAGGAGGATCGAGACCGATGGCAAGTACTGACTTCCGGGACCTGGTCTCGGGTTGGGAGAAGAGCGACCGCTTTCCCGGGGACCTGGTCCATGCCCGGATCTTCCCTGCCCGTCCTCCCCGCTTCGGGGATCTCGATCCCCCGCTCGATCCGACGCTCGCCGAACGGCTCGCCGGCAAGGGCATCGAGCGTCTCTACGGCCACCAGGCCCGGGCCATACACTCGATCAGGGGCGGTACCCACACGGTCGTGGCCTCCGGCACCGCATCGGGTAAGACGTTGTGCTACCAGGTTCCGATCGCGGAACGAGCGCTCGAGGATCGCACCAGCACCGCCCTGCTCATCTTCCCGACCAAGGCATTGGCGCAGGACCAGCTCGGTTCGATTCAGGCCCTGAGCCTCCCGGAGATGACGGTGTCCGCCTACGACGGCGATCTTCCACGCGAGCAGCGCTCCCGGGTCCGGAGGCGCGCCAACGTCGTGCTGACCAACCCGGACATGCTGCATTACGGGATCCTTCCGAACCACGGCCTGTGGAAGGACTTCCTGTCCCGCCTCGGTCACGTGGTAGTCGACGAGATGCACTACCTGCGAGGGATGTTCGGCAGCCACACCGCCAATGTCATCCGGCGCCTGCGCCGCCTCGCCGCTCACTACGGCGCCGATCCGACCTTCGTGCTGACCTCCGCCACCATCGGCAATCCCGTGGATCTGGCCGAACGTCTTTGCGGCGTGGAGGTTTCGCTGGTGGACAGCGACGACTCCGCGGCCGGGGAACGGATGGTGGCGATATGGAACCCGCCGCTCAATGAGGAGTCGAGCGGTCGCCGATCTTCCATCGCAGAGACGACGGATCTGTACGTCGACCTGGTGCGCCGCGGCATCCACACCATCGCCTTCGGTCGCAGCCGGCGCGCCACCGAGTTGATCCACGTCAACGCCGCCCGCCGTCTCGGCGCCGCAGCCGACCGGATTTCTCCCTACCGGGCGGGCTACACGGCCCGGGACCGGCGGGACATCGAGGCCCGGCTCTTCTCGGGAGAACTGGTCGGCATCTCCGCCACCAATGCGCTCGAGCTGGGTGTCGACATCGGGGGTCTCGATGCGGCCCTGTTGTGCACGTTCCCCGGCACCATTTCCTCGTTCCGGCAGCAGGCCGGGAGGGCCGGCCGGGAACAGGAGATGGCGTTGGTGGTCCTGGTGGCCGGAGAGGATGCTCTGGACCAGTACTTCGTCCACCATCCCGAAGAGCTCTTCGGCCGGACACCCGAAGCCGCGGTCGTGAACCCGACCAACCCGAACGTCATGGATTACCACCTGAGCTGCGCTGCCCACGAGTTGCCTCTCGGCTGGCGGGATCGGCCCCTCTTCGGAGATGACCTCTGGGAGTCGGGGGCCCGCCTGGTCGGGGAGGGGGATCTGCGTCTCGAGGACCGCCGGCTGCTCTGGACCGGCCGGAGATCGCCCGCCCATGGCAGGAGCATCAGGTCATCCGACTCCCGCTCGTTCTCCATCTACGACCTCGGGACCCGCCGGGTGATAGGTGAGGTGGACTGGGAACGGGCCTTCTCGGACGCGCATGAGGGGGCCGTCTACCTGCACAAGGGCCGGACCTACCTGGTGGAGGAACTGGACGTGGCGGGGCTGGAGGTCCGTGCCCGGAGCGCCCGGGTCGAGTACTACACCGAGCCACACGTCCAGAAGGATCTCGATGTGATGGGGGTCTCCGAGCGGGCCGGCGTGGGGGCGATGGGCAGTTTCCTCGGTCCGGTGCGGGTGTCGGCTCACGTGCTGGGCTACCGCCGCAAGTACCGGATCAGAGACGGACGCGACGACCGGCGAACCATCCCGTTGGACCTGCCTCCGACGCAGATCGAGACCGAGGCAATCTGGTTCACCGTGCCAGGATCGGTCATGGATCGGGCCGGAATCGACCGGCGAGAGGCGCCCGGGGCGCTTCACGCCGCAGAGCACACCATGATCGCCATGCTCCCGCTGTTCGCGATCTGCGATCGCTCCGACATCGGTGGCCTCTCGATCACTCGCCACCCGCAGACGGGCGAGGCCACCATCTTTGTCCATGAGGGCTACCGGGGTGGCTCCGGCATCGCTCCGGTGGCGTACCCGGCTGCCGAGGAATTGGTGAAGGCCACGGTGGCGGCCCTCGCGCGGTGCCGATGCGTCTCCGGGTGCCCGTCCTGTGTCCAGTCGCCCAAGTGCGGCAACTTCAACGAACCCCTGTCCAAGGGCGGAGCACATCGCCTCCTGATGGCGGCCCTCAACGCCGAGAGGTAGCTAGCAGGAACCGGCGGTCCGGACGCGAGAAACCCGAGGATCGAGTCCTCTGGTTTCTTCAGGAAGATGTCCGCCTGGACGGAGTTATCGCTCCGCCCAGGCCACCGGCCTACTACTCAGTGACCGTGGTGCTCGTGCGTGTCGCACTCGTGCGGGTCGTGGACGTGGCCTTCCTCGTCACCGTGGTGCTCATGCGTGTCGCACTCGTGGTCATCATGCTCGTGCTCATCGGCATGGTGCTCGTGCGTGTCGCACTCGTGCGGGTCGTGGACGTGGCCTTCCTCGTCAC
>JAPPGV010000067.1:0-1895 GCA_028821235.1 bacterium | reverse complement strand
CGTGGTGCTCGTGCGTATCGCACTCGTGCGGGTCGTGCGCACCCATCCGGGGCTCCTTTCGTGCTGACGGATCTCCGCCGGACCCGACCCTTTACCATCAGGACCGGAGCCAACCGAGACTACGAAGGACCAAGGATAGCAGGCGCCGGTCTGGTGCCGATTCTTCATGGACAATTCTTCATGGATGGGGGCTGGTGGGGGTGAACGGAGCGGGAGTTCCGGGGCGCCTGAACTGGATCATCGCTATTCGATGGCCCTGTCGCGGTATGAAGCTCCAGGGCTACTTGCCGGTCGCGTTCTCCGCACTCGACGCGATTCTCTCCCGGAGGTTGGTGACCGCCAGCACCAGGAAGAACAGCACCACCGGGAGGACCGCCATGGTTGCCGACCCGGACGTGTTGGCGTGGTAGCTGATAACCAGCCCGCCGGCCACGCTGATGACCCCGATGACCGCGCTCGTGATCATCATGGCGGGAACGCGCCGCACCAGGAGAGCGGCCGTTGCTGGAGGCCCCACCAGCAGGCCGAACGCCAGCAGGGTTCCGACAGTGCGGTAGGAACCGACGATGGAGAGGGTGACCAACGTCAGCAGCGCGGCGTTGGTGAGAGAAGGTCGTAGTCCCAGCAGGCTGGCCTTGGTCTCGTTGAAGGACAGTACGAGAAAGGGTCGGTAGAGGATGACCGAGACCAGGACCACGACCGCCGTCACGACCATCAGGACCTGGATATCCGCCGCCTGGACGCCCAGAGTATCGCCGAAAAGGATCGCCGCGATCCCGCCGCTGTAGGAAGGAGACCGGGAGATGAAGATGACACCCAGACCCAGCATTCCCACGAACAGCAGCCCGATACCGGTGTCCTCGGAGAAAACGGTCTGGCGGTGGACCAGATTGATCCCGGCGATCATGACCACCGCCGCCATCCCCGCCCCTATGAACACATTGAAGTCGAGGAGGATGGCCAGCGTGATCCCCGGTATCACCCCGTGGATCAGGGCGTCACCTAGGAAGCTCATGCCACGAATCACGACCCAGGTCCCGACCACCGCCCCGGCGATGGCGGCCAGCGCGCCACCCAGCATCGCCCGCTGCTGAAAGGCGAACTCGAAGGGTTCGGTAAACCACTCCATGGGGTCAGGCCCTCACTCGATCCGGGGTTGTAACTGTTGCCGACAATCGAATCCCAGGCAATAGTCGCGGGCGAACCCGCGGAGTTCGTTTCGGCGCCTGCCTAGGCAAGTGGCCCTTTTTGCTGCGGCACGCTTTAAGAGAGGGCGTCGGCGATCCTGATGGCATTGTTCCTGAGCATTCCGACAATGTTGTCGGTTTCCGTTCCCGGCTCGCCCAGGGATCCCGTGTGGAGGGTGACAACTGCTACGTCAGTGCCGGCCTCGGCTGCAACCGCCTCCGCCAGCGCAGTGGAGTCGATGGTCTCCGCGAAGATCACCTTCACTCCTTCTTCCACGATCTCCTCAACCAACGTAGCCAGTTCCGCCGAACTGGGGTCGGCGAGGGTTGAGCCGCCCGGAATGACCACGCCGATGACCTCGAACTCGTAACGATCAGCGAAGTAGCCGAGCGAGTCGTGGTTCGTGATCAGCACCCGGCTCTCATGCGGGATCGGGGCAAGGATGTCCTGGATCTCTGCGTCCAGTTCGGTCAGGGTGGCGGCATAGGCCTCGGCGCGGGACATCCAGTCACCGGACGGGTCGATCTCCGTAAGTGCTTCAGCGATCAGCAGAGCGGCTTTGGCAACTCGCAGCGGATCCAGCCAGAAGTGGGGGTCGGCGCCGGTGTGGGCATGTCCTCCCTCTTCGGCGTGGTCGTCGTCTTCGGCCTCATCTTCGGCGTGGTCGTCGTCTTCGGCCTCATCTTCGGCGTGGTCGTCGTCTTCGG